>CAZDMY010000114.1:0-7520 GCA_964506405.1 uncultured Dehalococcoidia bacterium
AATGTTGCTCCTGGTAATACCGTTTTGTTCCAACTGCTTTGGAATCAGGAACTGCCTGGCGATATGGAGTTTTTCCATTTCGGTATAGCCGGGTAGTTCCAGAACTTCCATCCGGTCTTTTAAAGCAGGCAGAATGGGGTCGGCAAGGTTAGCCGTACAGATGAACATGACCCTGGAGAGATCGAACGGAACATCGAGGTAATGGTCATTAAACGAGAAATTCTGTTCCGGGTCCAGGACTTCCAGCAACGCGGCCGAAGGATCGCCGCGGAAATCGGCACCTACCTTATCGATCTCATCGAGCATAAAGACAGGGTCGTTGGAACCGGCTCGGCGGATTTCCTGGATAATCCGGCCGGGAATCGCGCCAACGTAGGTACGGCGAAATCCACGAATTTCCGCTTCATCGCGCACTCCTCCCAGCGATATTCGGGTGAAATGGCGCCCGAGTGCGCGGGCGATGGACCGCCCGATTGAGGTTTTACCGGTTCCAGGCGGGCCCACAAAGCAAAGGATCGGCCCTTTCATATCCTTTTTTAGTTTGCGAACAGCCAGGTAATCCAGAATTCGTTCTTTCACCTTTTCCAGATCATAGTGATCTTCATCCAGGATTTCGGCGGCTTTTTCTATATCGATAGTTTCTTCGGTGCTCACATTCCAGGGAAGTGAAGTAAGCCAGTCCAGGTAAGTTTTTACCATGCTATAGTCGGCCGCCTGGGGTGGCATCTTGCTCAGCCGGTCTACTTCTCGGTCGGCTTCCTTCTTTACTTCGGGAGGCAAATCCGCTTTATCGATTTTCTCTCGAATCTCGTTGATCTCGGCGGTATGCTCGTCGGTTTCCCCCAGTTCTTTCTGGATGGCTTTGAGTTGTTCGCGCAGGTAATATTCGCGCTGGGTTTTATCCATCTCACCCTTGATCTGATTCTGAATCTGACTGCCCAGCTCAAGGATTTCCAGTTCCCGGTTGATAAACTCCGTAACCCTTTCCAACCGCTTACGGATGTTCAATTCATTCAGAACTTCACGCTTTTCTTCGGGGTTGAGGTTGATATGCGCCGCGATAACATCGGCCAGGTTCGTCGGTTCCGTGATGCTGGCTGCCATCACCGCGATCTCCTCCGGCAAATTAGGGGCCAGTTTGACAATCTGGGTAAACAGATCCCTGAGGTTTCGGGCCAGCGCTTCTACAGTACTCGATTTCTCAGTTTCCTCTGAAACCGATTCGATTTTCCCATGAAAATACGGGTCGGATTTAGTGATCTCCCTGGCCTGAATACGGCTTATACCCTGCAACAGTGCTCGAACGGATCCGTCCGGCATCTTCATCAACCGGACCACTATAGCGGCTGTGCCGATCCTGTTGAAGTTATCAGGCTCAGCCGGCAGGTCTTCATTGACAAGTGGAAAGATCCCAACCATTCGATGTTCGCCGGCTACTTCATCTATAAGTTTGATGGTATTCGGGTCAGCAGATGAAAGCGGCGAAATCATTGTGGGAAAGACTACCTCCTGCCCACTCGAAAGGATATCTATCTCGTCGGGGATTTCCGGCATTTGCTGTTCATCCGTCTGTTTCTCTTCAGTTACCATCGGACACCCGTCCTTTCTGGGTAATTGTTACCCTCATTTGATTTGCGGTTTGTCCGTGATCTTTAGGGATGGTGATTTCGAGCATGCCATCGTTATAGTTTGCCTCCGCCTTACGCGGATCGACAGTTACCGGCAACGGAAGCACGCGTTCGAACATTCCGGTGGAAATCTCCATCAGGTAATAAGACCGGCGCAAGCCGCTGCCGGGTTTTGAACGCTCGCCCCGTATTATCATGGTTTTTCGTTCTGAGGAAATCTGCAATCTTTCCTTATCAACCCCCGCAAGGTCGACCACGATCACGAGTTCACTGGAAGTCTCGTAGATATCGACAGACGGTTCAAAGGCACGTTTGGCGAATTGCACCATCGGCGGTTTGGCGCCTGCATAATGATCCATGAACCGTTCCATTTCACGCTGGATGGAACTGATTTCTCTCAGCCAGTCGTCACGGTAAGTGCTCATGACTCTTCACTCCTTGCTATCGATTAAATGCATCTGCTCGAAGTCTTCAGAACTCCATTCGGATGCCATTATATAATGCTCCCCTTCGTATGTCCAGCAAAAGGAATCTGGTAACCAAAGGTTATCCCATGTATAATAGCTGCAATATACAGTTGATTATCGATTATGATCAAGCGTTTCTGGCCCGTATTACTTGTTTGCGCGATTCATATCGTCGTCTTGATGGTCTACCATTACGTCCGCGCCGATATATGGGAAGGCGATTACAGCTTTTCAGTTTTCTACGGCTATGCCGACAAGATGATGGATGGCCGCATCCCCTACAAGGACTTCGATTCGGAGTATTCACCAGTTGCACTGTTGTTGATGCTTGTCCCCCGGTTGTTGACCGCCAGTGAAGCTAACTACCAGACCATCTTTGCTATCCAGATGCTCCTCTTCGACTTGATCGGATTACTGCTTGTTGCCGATCTGGCCGGACGACTGGGACGATCCTCGCTGGTAGCAGCCCTGGTCTATACCGCATCTCTTGTGACGATCGGGCCCATTATCATCGAGCGCTTTGACCTGGCACCGGCCGTCATGGTCCTGTTTTCCCTCTACGCCTTTCTCCGGGGATGGCACTCGGCCGCATGGGTTGTGCTCGGGATTGCCTTCCTGACCAAGCTATACCCGATCGTTATTGCGCCCCTGTTCGTACTTTACCTGTTCCGTAGAGGAGAATACTGGCGAATCGGGAAGGGCAGCCTGATTCTCTTAGTTACTGTTGCCATCATCGTTATCCCGTTCTTATGCCTTGATATGGGTGCATTCCTGCACAGTTATAGCTACCATACCGAACGCGGATTGCAGATCGAGAGCAGTTATGCCTCGGTGCTGCTGCTTGGAGACGATCTGGGCCTGACCAGGATCGATCAGGTATTCAATCACGCTGCATGGCATCTCGAAGGGTCGCCATCCGATACCATAGCGGATTTCTCGTTTCTGATCGCTGTGGTGGTATTGTCAGCGATATATTACCTGTACCATCGAGGCGATCGATTTGTCGATTCCACCCTGGAACCAGGGGGCAACTCCCGCCTGCTTAATTATTCCCTGATAACACTGGCCGGTTTCCTGCTCACCAGTAAGATTTTTTCACCGCAGTTTATTATCTGGTTGTACCCGCTTGTCCCCCTGATTTCCGGGCCCTGGCGATTTGTTTCCTGGGCGGTTTTCTTCCTGGCCAGCGGCCTTACTTACTATATCTACCCGGAACACTATGGCGAGCTCCTGGTACGTCAGTCGAAGCTTGTCTATACACTGGTGGCCCGAAACTGCCTGATTCTCCCTTTCGGCCTTTCCCTGATACAATTACAAAGGAACAGCCGGGTGGCAAGGGTAATTGTGCCATGAAATCTTCAGAACCCGAAGTGATGCTGCGGCACTTGACCGTTGATGAAGCACTGATCAAGCTGGACAAGTTCCTATATCAGATGTATATGGCGGGTGTGGAAACCGTTCGTGTGATCCATGGCAAGGGAACCGGGACGCTCCGGCTTGAAATACGGCGTGAATTGATGCGCCATCCGCTGGCACAATCATTCCGCGAAGCGGAACCGTGGGAAGGCGGCTACGGCGCTACCATCGTAAAGCTTTCCGTGAAGTAAACCCGATGCTTAGTCCAAGCGATATCTCTTCCTCAGCATCTCCGAAATCTGAGGCAAATAGGCAAACGCCCGCTCGACCAGGCTTTCCTCGGTTTGTGGATTGGAACAGTCGGCCGCCGGTTGGACCTCGTCGTTCGATATGCTGGCCCTGACAGCGTTTTTTATGCAGCATTTGGAAGGGGCAATCAGTGCCCTTTGAGCAATCTGTTCGGCAGATATATTCGCATTTTCAGCAATTATTTGCCAGTAGCCGGTCAATCTTTCAAATAGAGATTGCGGTGTTTCGGGGTTGAGAGTTTCCGATTCTGTGGGAACAATGCCCCATGCAAAAATTCCTCCGGAGTTCAGGAAATCAGCGATCGGCTGGGCATAGGAGCGGGGCATCACTTCAAGCTGAAAAACATCAACTGAAAGCAAGTCTAATCCCAGGTCAAATAGATATGGCAGATGAACATTCAAACAGAGGTGGAGCGCTCGCGGACCCTCGAACCCGGCCAGAAAATTTCGATAATCATCCTGTGCCTGTAGCTCATTATACCCGGCGAAGGAGTTAAACACCCAGCCCAGGCCGGGCTCATCCACCCACACGAAGGCATTTGGATGTATCTCCGATAGCAACTGATAATGGGCGTTCACCTTTCGCTTGACAAAATCGAACAGTATGCCTCTCACTTCTTCGTTGTAAATGAGCGGCCGTTTTTCCTCATCCACCACGCGAAACCCGAAATTCACCGGACCGCACACCTGTCCCCGTATGGCGCTCTTGCTGAACAGTTCGCTGATTATGAACCGAGGGAAGGTCATGGACGTATCTCTTTCCCGTGTGAATATCTCGTTGCTTTCCATTAAGGCCGAATATTCAGCGATCTGATCGTGGAAGTCCTGAGTGTCGAACATCACCCGCTTTTCCTCATAATCGATCGCAGCGCCCGGAAACCCATCCGATAGTTGTGCAAACATGTCCTCAGTAAACGATGCCCTTGGAAGTTGCGGCCAGAATGGGATATCCAGATTAAGCGCCAGATCGAGTGCTCTATCTGGATTCCGGTGGGGCATTATGCCCATGGCAGTTGTCTGACAATTGGCTTCAAAGTTCATACATTACTCCTAATCAAGGATTCTATCACATTTGGAAGCTCGTTCCATGTATAATGAGCACAAACTGGGAAAAGATCGGATATGATTATCGAAGAGCTCAAAGCCATAAAAGGGTTTCTAAGCGGGAACTATCGTGAATTGGTTGTTATCTCTGCTGCCATGCTCTGTCTTGTTCTGGCGGAGCATCATGAGTTATACAACCGCTGGGCGGATGCACTTTTATTTTATGCCGCCTTTCCCATGATCGCTATTATCGTCCTGCTTAAGCGCAATCCCCTGGATTTCGGATTGAAGGCAGGCGATTTTAAAGTATGGCGGCTCCATGTGCTGATCGCCTGCCTGGTAGCCCTTCCAATTCTTTACATAACATCTAGATTCTCCTCGTTTGAGGATTACTATACGATAGCGGATTTCAGCTTACCGATATATTTCGGTAAAACGATAGCCTATATGGCTGGATGGGAATTCATCTATCGGGGGTTCCTGCTGTTCGGGTTGAAAGATCGGTTCAAAGAGGGGAGCATCCTTATCCAGATGATCCCCTTTCTTTTCCTGCACCTGGGTAAACCGGAACTGGAGGTGATCAGCACCATCCCGATGGGGATCTATTTCGGGTATGTAGCCTACCGGGGGAATTCCTTCTGGCCGGCGTTCCTGATCCACCTGTTTATAAATGTTATCTTCAGGGTTTTTGTGAACTGGGGCTAGGGTACTCCACGTGCTTATTGATCGTTAGTAACCAATCGTATATAATGATCGGGATGGCAAGAATAGCGAGGGTTGTAGTCCCTAAGGTCCCGCATCATGTAGTCCAGTGGGGCAACCGAAGGCAGCAAACGTTCTGGGAAGAACAGGATTACCGGTATTATCTGGACCTGCTGAAAGAGAATTGCCTTAGAAGCGAGGTGTCCGTATGGGCCTATTGCCTGATGCCGAATCATATCCATCTTATACTGGTTCCTGAGACAGTTGACGGGTTGACCAAAGCCGTAGGCCAGACGCATCATCGGTACACCAAAGCTGTCAATTTGCGCCAAGGTTGGACAGGATATCTCTGGCAGGGGCGCTATTGTTCGTATCCGATGGATTCGAATTATCTCTTTATTTGTGCACAGTATATCGAGATGAATCCGGTAAGGGCGGGGTTGGTTCAGAAACCTGAAGAATGGCAATGGAGTAGCGCCGGTTATCACCTGGACGAAAGAGAGGATGATATTATTTCGGAGATTTCACCGCTGGATACCATAGCGGACTGGAAGGCATTCCTCCACGAAGAAGATCAAACTGAATACGAAACCTTATGCCGTCACGAGCGCACCGGCAGGCCACTAGGGACAACAAAGTTCATCGAAAAGTGCTCAGCAATACTAAACCGCGATCTTGCCAAGCGAAAGCCTGGACCGAAAGGGCCGAGGAAGAAACGGAGAATCAAACGTGCAGCTAAGTAGAGATTAGTCGTTAATATGCTGGATATGTGAAACGCACAAACGTAAACACAATAACAAAGAGGGCAGGCCGTACATGGTTTGCCCTCTTTGTTATACGTGTCAAAAAAGATGTACTATCATACCTTCTGGAGTGGCCGGGAAGAATCTTTTGGGGACCTTTTGCCCCGGGAACTGGCAGATCACTGGGGCAGTGGAATAAGTAAAGGGATTGGGGAACTAACGATGGCGAGGTATTGTGGTGGATATTAAACTCAAGAAGTTTTTCGGCCGGATCAACCATGATATAATAATGTCCCGGTGGTGTGAGTGGGGGAACTGCAAACAAGCACCCTGCTCAATTGTTAGGTTATGAAAGTCGATTTACATGTTCATACCTGCTATTCTCCTGATTCTCGATCGCGGCTTGAGGATATTGTGGAACGCTGCTGCCACATCGATATCGGGTGTCTGGCGATAACGGATCACGGGACGATAAGGGGCGCATTACGTATGAAAGAGATCGCCCCGTTTCCGGTAATTGTGGGAGAAGAGGTAATGAGCACGGCCGGTGAAATTATTGGCTATTTCCTGGAGGAGGAAATTCCTTCCGGGCTTCCGCCTGATGAGGTAATGAGGCGCATCAGACAACAGGGCGGCCTGGTATGCCTTCCACATCCGTTTGATAAATTGGGGCGTCATCCGCTACACTCGGCGGCTAGAGATACGCTGCTTAAGGATATCGACATCATCGAAGTTTTCAATGCGCGTTCCTTAAGAAACAACTTTTCAAGTCAGGCACGAAAATTTGCTTCCGAGCATGGATTCCTGCAGAGTGCCGGAAGCGATGCCCATTCTGTCAGCGAGGTCGGGAACGCCTATGTTGAAGTGCCCGAATTTGAATTGGATCCGCAATCATTCAAGGCGGCGCTGTCCGAAGGCAGGATACGAGGAAGGAAGAATAGTATGAAGAACCGGATCGCGACCATATTAACCACCATGCCGAAACGGGTGAGGTACCGGCTTAATGTATAGAATCGGGTGGTTTTCCAGCGGACGGGGCTCAGGTTCCCGAGATTTACTCACCACTATTCAGGAGAGTATTCAAACCGGAAATATTCAGGCGAAAATTGAATTTGTTTTCTGTAACCGGGAGCGGGGGCAATTCAGCGAAACAGACAAATTCCTCGATCTGGTGAATTCATACGATATTCCGCTGGTCTGTTTTTCCTCCGGAAAGTTCAGGGAGGGATTGTACCCCGCGCAAATGCCCGAATGGCGTATTGCTTATGATCG
>CAZDMY010000115.1:0-7469 GCA_964506405.1 uncultured Dehalococcoidia bacterium
TCATCAAGCTGATCGACTTGCCAAACGACGTTATCACCGGGACGTAATCCCTGCAGTAGATCGTCGAGCAGAGGCAACCCGCTATGGAGGGTTTGTGCGATTGTATGTTGTTTTTCCATTTGATTTCAAATCTCCCTGCTGACTATCGATTGATATGGCATACGGCAACCTTATGCCTTATATTAGCACAGGGCTTTTCGCCTGTCAATATGGTCTTCTGAATATTGAGTTGACCCTGCCCCTGGAAGATGCAAGGAAGGCAGGCGTTATGCGCAAGTTGCTGTTTTGCAGGAAGACGTGAGGTGCTATTAATAAGGCGTTTTAAGAGGGATATAATTACCATTCATTTCATCCCAGCTAAGCTGGCGGATGTGCATGCCCAGGCGCATCTTGAGAAATGGCTGTGCGTGAAGCCTGGCCGGTTAGAGTGAAATAGACTGCGCCTTGTTTGTCGGTTTCGTCTGAATAGAAGGCCACAGCGCATCTATCGAAAGTAGCAGACGGACCTGATCACATTACCATTTTAATTGCCGAATGGAATAATATGCGGTACAAAAGTTCAAATAATACCGTTCGCGTGGGTATGGTTACTGTTACGAGTTTCCTATCGAATCGTAGCTAAATACGGCAATATGATAGGCAATATCATCTGGAAATTTTCTTGCTATTGTAAATTGACGGGGGAATACAGGACGAACATTTACGAATTGACCGACGTTATTTCCGCAGGCAAACACTTTTGAGAAACGCCATTGGATGAGTGTTATTAAAGTAGCGTAACTGCGAATACTACAGCTACCGCGTACGTCATATTATAAGAATTGTTGTATTCCGGGAAGAATTTGTTTGTAATGAAACAACCGGCTGAAATCGAGCAACCCGGCCATTGCCCTTGAATACACCCTCAATCCCGTCTCCTCAAGGATCGATACCGGATTCAGCCCGCCAATGAAGATAGCCCCCACGCGCCCCTCACTTACAGGAATCTCGAGCAACGGCTGTCCGGGTTGCCCGATGCGCATGAATCCGCCTAAACCGACCTTTTCCATCTTTTCCGCCAGGTGCGTTACCTGATCACGGCTTTCTGCCGGGAATTCTCGAAAGCTGGCCCCAATCCGGCCGTTTCCATTTCGTATCGCGCCGAGATAGTCGGTCATACCACTTCGAATGAACACCTCAAGCGGATCTATACTGGTTCCATCATAAGTAATCATTTCCACGAAACGAATAGGTTTCCCTTCATGCAATTCCAGAAGGCCACCGAACCTTGAGTGTGTCGGGATACCATATTGCAGCAAGACTGCGTTAAAGGAAATGGAACAAACAGTGCCTATGCCAATCATATCTGCTGGTGTTACAATGTGCCCGAGTCTCTCACCTGGTTTGAGCAGGGATACTAGACTGCCGACTGCATATCCCTTTTCGTAAACCTGGCAGATCTGATCAATACGCGGTGCCAAATCCTGTGGAGATACGTGAGTGATATTGACCACCACCTTGCCGGACTGACTTGTAAGATCGAAATCGCTGAGGTAAGTCATCCTGTCTATACGCGCAGAGAAAAAGCCAACGCGTTCGACAATCCGTGAGGCCTCCAGTTCAGTCATTCCCTGTGCCGTTATCTTACGCCCGCGCTTACCGAAATTCTCCGTCAGTCCCTCGCGATCCATGTTTATGAGATAATGCCTGACGGTACGTTCGCTCATATCATATCCCAGCCCCATAAGCTCGTTAGTGATCTTTGAGCCACTGAGGGGACGTTCGGAAGAGCGAAGTATCCCGAGTATAGCTAAACGTTTGGCCTCAATCCTTGCTGAAATCATAGCTGAATTGTAGTATCATTAGGCTGTAGTTGTCAATTGCCGTAACGATAGAATCGTTGCCGAATACTGCTGTTTGACGGATGAATAGAATCTGATTACCGGCAATATTGCCAATATTGTATGTTCCAGTTTCTATTTGGACCGATTTATTGACAGTATTTCATTCATGATGCTAAGATGTTAGACAGTATAAACGGCAACTGTTTGCCGAATATTCGTTCAGAAGACAGTAGATTTATGAATTCAATTCAAGTGATGGTGTGTAGTGATTGGTAGCGAATCACAGGAAGTAGAGCGAAAAGTACTCTCGATACTCAGGATCATCAATGCTTCATCTGAGCCGGTGGGTGCACGAATTGTTGCCAGACGACTGAAGGATTATGGAATCGATCTTACTGAGCGGGCCGTAAGATATCATTTAAAACTGATGGATGAGCGGGGCCTTACCCGCCTGATGGGAAGGGACGGGCGATCGATTACGGAGCAGGGCATTGAGGAATTGAACAGTGCACTCGTTCAGGACAAAGTAGGGCTCATGCTTTCACGCATTGAGACGCAGGCTTTTCAGACCACCTTCGACTGGCGATCAGGGATAGGGCTGATTCCGGTCAACGTTTCTCTCTTCCCAAAGGAAAAATATTCCAAGGCAATATCTACCATGGCACCGATATTCAAAGCGGGTCTTTGTGCTGGTAGCCGGGTTGGAGTTGCGCAGGAAGGGGAAATGGTTGGCGAGATACGGGTGCCTGAAAACAAGGTCGCCTTTGCTACCGTCTGCAGCGTTCTTATCAACGGGGTCCTTTTAAAGGCCGGAATACCCATGGACTCACGTTTCGGTGGCATATTGCAAATTCGTAATTTCAGACCGCTTCGGTTCGTAGAGCTCATCCACTACGCTGGATCTTCTCTCGATCCTTCGGAGGTTTTCATTCGCGGTAGAATGACCTCGGTCAAATCAGCCGCAAAAGAGGGCAATGGCCGTATGCTGGCGAATTTCCGGGAGGTGCATTCCGTTTGCCGTTCTATTGTAGAAGAAGAGTTAACGGGTTTAAAAGAATCCGGTCTTGGTGGAATGGTTCTGATGGGAAACACCAGCGAGCCGCTTTGTGAGGTGCCGGTTGAATTAAACAAGGTTGGGATGATACTTACCGGAGGCATGAATCCGGTTGCTGCCGTCGAAGAATCCGGAATTGAGACGGACAACCGTGCCATGAGTACCGTAATGAATTATGATTCTATGGTTGAATTTGGTGATTTGACATAATATTCGCTTCCCTTCTTCTACCAATTCTCATTACAAGAAATACGTGACATTTAAAGATTCATTGTCTTTGAAGTACAAACGGGCTCTGATCACCATCGGAGCCCGTTTGCTATAATGCAGGGAGGAAATCCCATGTTGATTGAAACCGAAATTGTAATTATTGGTGCCGGGGTGGTCGGACTAGCGATCGCGGCCGAACTTGCTGAACGCGGCAGGCAGGTATTCGTATTCGAACGAAATCAGACCTTCGGTCAGGAAACCTCAAGCCGCAACAGCGAGGTTATACATGCAGGTATCTACTATCCCGGCAACTCCCTGAAGGCCGAGCTATGTATTGAAGGGCGCAATCGCTTATATGAAATTTGCACCAGAAACCATATTCCACACCGTAAAACCGGAAAACTAATCCTGGCGGTAGATGATGCTGAAATACCGGCGCTGGAGCGCCTCTTCAACCAGGGAATCAGCAACGGCGTGTCGGATCTTCGCATGATTTCAAGCCGGGACATCAGCAGGATCGAACCGAATATCACAGGTAAAGCTGCGATTCTTTCACCCTCTACCGGAATTGTGGATGTTCATGCCTTGATGCAGTTCTTCTGCCGCAAATCCATCGACTGCGGGGCGGACATTCTTTTCCAGAGCGAAGTGGCTGGCATTGAACCCACAGGCAATCGATGGCGGATAACGGTATCAGATTGGGAAGGTATCTCAGAAGTTTTCTCTGAAATCGTCATCAACAGTGCTGGTCTTCAATCACAGAATGTAGCCTTACTGGCCGGCATCGAAAGGGCCGATTACAGAATTCATTTTTGTAAAGGCGAATACTTTGGCATCAATCCCAGGTGGCGCGGCAGCATTGAAAGGCTGGTTTATCCGGTTCCGGAACAATCGGGCCTGGGGATACATGCGACCATCTCGCTGGACAGAATGCTCAAACTAGGGCCTAACACCTGCTATGTTGATCAAATCGACTATCAGGTAGATCCTTCCCATGCCACTGAGTTCCTGCAGCATGCACGCAGGTTTCTTCCTTTTCTCGAGCCTGGCGATATCTCTCCGGATTTTGCCGGCGTCCGCCCCAGGCTTCAGGGGCCGGGCCAACCGTTTCGGGATTTTATTATTGATCATAAAGGTCAAACATCTTACCGTGGATTGATCAATTTG
The DNA here is from genome assembly GCA_964506405.1 of uncultured Dehalococcoidia bacterium. Lineage (GTDB taxonomy): Bacteria > Chloroflexota > Dehalococcoidia > SZUA-161 > SpSt-899 > JBGLNL01. Next base: position 4,255 of record CAZDMY010000115.1, read on the forward strand.
ATAGGCATAGAATCACCGGGCCTCACCGCAGCACCGGCCATCGGGCGTTATGTGGCTGATATAATAACCCGTGATTTAAGCTAAGCGGGAGCCTGTAGCGCCCCGGTAAGTGACAGGTTAAAAAAGTCCGAATCGCCCCCTTATTTTTCCTCAACATCACACATCCACTAACTGGCTCTGGACTGTTATAACCTTTTTCTCCGCATGGACTGGATCAAAAGGAAATCAATCAAATTAGCTATAATTTCGGGCGACGATGAACAGTCCAATGAAAAAAGGTTCCAGCCGGACTGGTTGACAGTCCATAGAACCGATGTTATACTTCCGACAACGCGGACTGCCCACAGTAACAACCGGAGCATTAAATGACCGAAACGCCCGATTCGCATCAACAGCCACTGACCTTGCCTTATGGGCCAACGAAGGGTATGATACATGCGCTGCAGTTAATGCGAAAAAGCACTCCACCGCGTATAGACGGCAATTACCTCAGACTCAACAAGGTAGCCCCGGGAAACGAATATAAGGTAATCGGGGCGCTACGCTTTCTGGGAATAATTGATGATGAGGGAAAACCCACGGAAAAGAGCCGTCTACTGAAGACAAAGGGGGATACATTCTCGAAATCATTGCAGGAAATCGTTAGGAGTGCGTATCGTGATGTCTTCCAGATGATGAACGGAAGTCAATGCTCTCATGAGGACATTTATAATCATTTCATCACTTTTCATGCACTTGGAACGGAGATGGCGGCCAAAACAACTCGTTTTTTCATACAGTTGTGCCAACTGGCGGAAATAAATCTCGAAATCAAAGGTAGAGAAAAGACAGCTAAGGTAAAGAAAAAGGGCAACAACGGAAACAGAAAATATGATTCGAGCACGCTGGTGCCGTTACAGAGTAATAACGGTTTCCCATTGCTGCTGGCAATCACACCGGAAATGGCTGCAATGGATACCGAAGAACTGGCGCACTTCTTTAAGAAGCTGAAAACCGCAATCGAAAAGGCCAGTGAGGCATAGTTAAGTCTGGCTTCAGCTTTCTTCCGCTCCCCCAACACTATTGAAAAATGTCTGATTTAGCATACTGGGTTGGTTTCCACCGAATATCAGGGATCGGTCGTGCCAAATTTGATCGTTTGACCAGTTATTTCGGTGATTTATCGCAGGCATGGGAGGCCGGTGAGGATCACCTCAGCGCGGCCGGCCTCGATCAGCGCACGGTTCAGGCCATCATTCGTCATCGATCGGCCATAGATATCGATGTTGAAATGGAAAAGCTGTGGCATGCCGGCGTGAATGTTCTGATATACCGAGATCCTTCATACCCGAATCGTTTGAAGGAAATATACGATCCACCTCCGGTCCTTTATACCTTAGGGACAATGATAACGGACGAGGAATGCCCTTTGGCCGTTGTTGGCTCCAGACGTGCAACCAATTACGGGAAAGAGGTCACCGGGCGACTGGTGGGCGATCTGGTGCGAAATAGGATAACAATTGTCAGCGGACTGGCCCGGGGGATCGATACCGTGGCACATCAAACGGCGCTGAATTCTGGCGGTAAAACGATTGCGGTGATAGCGGCTGGATTGGACATCATTTACCCGCCAGAAAATCGATCACTCGCTGAGAAGATTACTCAAAACGGGGCGCTGGTCAGCGAGTATCCGCTCGGCACAAAACCGCGTGCAGAATATTTCCCCCGTCGCAACCGGATTATGAGCGGTTTGAGTCTGGGGACGCTGGTTGTTGAGGCCGCAGAGCGAAGCGGTGCACTGATTACTGCCCGAATGGCACTGGAACAGGATCGAGAGGTGTTTGCCGTGCCGGGGAGTATCCTTTCCGCCACCAGCCGCGGAAGCAATTTACTCATAAGAGATGGTGCTAAAGTAGTGCTGGAAGTTGAAGACGTCCTCGAAGAGCTTAATGTAAATCTGATGCCTCAACAGATCGCATTGGCCTGTCTGGTGCCTGAGAACGATACAGAATCGGAACTGATGCAGTACCTGAGCGCAGGGCCGGTGCACATTGATGAACTCTGCCGCATGACTGCCCTGCCGGTTTCATCCGTGAGCAGCGCCTTGACAATGATGGAGCTTAAAGGTATGGTAAGTCAATTGGGAAACATGAACTATGTAGCTGCGCAAGGAGTAAAATCAAGATAATGGGAAAAAGCCTGGTAATTGTTGAATCGCCGGCAAAAGCACGGACAATCGGCCGTATTCTGCCGGGGTCATATATCATTAAAGCAACTATGGGACACGTAAGAGACCTCCCTGAAAAAGAGATCGGAGTTAATACCGACAAAGGATTCACTCCAAAATACGTCGTTTCACGAGGAAAGCAGAAGGTTATCAACGAGATAAAATCCGTTGCCGCCGGGGTGGATACGCTCTACCTCGCAACTGACCCGGACCGCGAAGGTGAAGCCATCTCGTGGCATATTGTGAAAGCTGCCAAACTGGAGCACTTACCAGCCAAACGGGTGGTTTTCCATGAGATCACTAAAGAGGCGGTGAATGAGGCCTTTCGCCATCCGCGAGAGATAGACGGCAATCTGGTCGATGCCCAACAGGCACGCCGGGTTCTGGACCGGTTGGTCGGATATAAGATCAGCCCGATCTTATGGAAGAAGGTCATGAAAGGACTCTCCGCAGGCCGGGTGCAATCGGTTGCCGTTCGCATGGTTGTTGACCGGGAACGGGAGATTAACCAATTCGTTCCGGTGGAATACTGGAGCATCGAAGTAGAACTCAATAAACAATCGCACAGCTTCCGCGCCGACCTCATCGGTCAAGGCAAAACCAGGAAGCTGTCCATCAGCAGTGAAGCGGAGTCGACCAAAGTTTGCGACCATCTCAGGCAGGCTGTATATCATGTCACAAAGGTGCAGGAAAAGAAGGTGCCCAGGCAGCCGGTCGCACCGTTTATCACCAGCACACTCCAGCAGGAAGCCTGGCGTAAGCTTCGGTTCAGTGCCAAGCGAACCATGTCTGTAGCTCAGGCCCTGTACGAGGGAATTCCTGTAGACGGTGAGGAGCCGACGGGGCTCATCACCTACATGCGTACCGATTCCACGCATGTAGCATCGCAGGCTATCGCCGACACGCGTGATTATATCCTCTCCCGATTTGGTTCACAGTACGTGCCGGCAAAGCCGAGGGTTTTCAGTAAAAAGGTCAAGGGTGCCCAGGAAGCCCATGAGGGGCGCCA
>CAZDMY010000116.1:0-2643 GCA_964506405.1 uncultured Dehalococcoidia bacterium
GACGATCCTTCGCATGTTTCAGGCCACACTCGAAAATGACGAACGGCCGTTTACCGAGGTGGAGGTTCGGCATAAGGATGGCCATCCGGTAGTCGTGGAACCGAGCGGCAGCCTGATTAAGAAAGATGGCAAGGTGGAAGGAATTCTCGTGTTCCTGAAGGATGTAACCGAACGCTGGAGGTGGCAGGAACAGCTTGAAGCGCTTTACAATCAGGAAAGGCAATTGCGCCAGCAGATTGAGGATGAGATGCAGCGAAGAGTGGATTTCAGCCGGATGCTGGCCCATGAACTCAAGACGCCCCTGACTTCTATTCTAACCTCCACCGATTCCCTCCAGGCCGAATTAACGGATGAGCGCTTATTGAATCTTGCGGAGAATATCACCAGGGGAACGACCAGTCTGCGCAGACGAGTCGGTGAACTTCTGGATCTGGCTAAAGGGGAGGTGGGTATCCTTGAGATTAAAGCCGAACAAATCGACCTGCTGGGAATCGTAGCCGAAGTCGCAGAGAATATGGGCACACTGGCACAAACTCAAGGCCAGCACATTACGGTGAATATGCCGGCTTCGTTGCCACTGATGTGGGCTGATGGCCATCGTATCCATCAGGTGATATCCAACCTTCTGGATAATGCCCTTAAATACACTCCGAAAGGTGGCGAGATCGTTCTCGAAGTAGTTGTGAAAGAAAACGATCTGGTAATTGAAGTTAAGGATACCGGACCGGGCTTGTCACGGCAGGAACAGGACCGGGTGTTTGAACCATATCACCGTATGGCAAGGGATAAAGGCCGCATGAGCGGGTTGGGATTGGGACTGGCCCTTTGTAAGAGGCTGGTGGAACTCCATAGCGGGCGGATATGGGTAAAAAGCAGGCCAGGAAAGGGTGCTCTGTTTGGTTTTTCATTACCAGTAGAAGCAAATTATCGAGAAGTAAAGCGATTTCCCCCTACAGATAAACTCTGGCGGGTATTGATCATCGAGGATGATCCGGAGATCGTTGATGCCGTTGAGCTTGCGTTTGAGAAGGACTGGCCTGAGGCTGATCTCATTGCAGCACGTATGGGTGAAGAAGGCATAAACCTGGTGGAAAATGGGGATGTCGATATTGTTATTCTGGATTTAAGCCTGCCGGATATAGATGGATTCGACGTGCTGGAAAGAATCCGGCTTTTTTCTTCGATCCCTATCATTATTGTTACAGTGAGGGATGAGGAAGCGGATATCACCCACGGACTTAAACTGGGTGCGGACGATTACGTCACCAAGCCTTTTAAAAAGAACGAACTCCTGGCCCGCATGCAGGTGCAACTGCGCAGGCAGACGGCGACGGGCGAAGAAGCGCCAATTATCTGCGGATCATTGAAACTGGAGCCCGAAACGTTCCAGTTGAAACATGGGGCAAATGAGATCAGTCTGACTACCATCGAGGGTCACATACTCAAATGCCTGATGAATAACTGGGGGCGGGTAGTCACTCATACCCGGCTGGCTGAAGAGGTTTGGGGGGAGGATTACACCGGTGCAGTGGTAAGCCTGCGTACCCATATCCGCACTTTACGCGCCAAGCTTGAGACGGATCCGAGTCATCCGCGCTTCATACTGACCAAAGCTGGCATCGGTTATTCGCTGGCGAAAGCCATTTAGCGCCTGTTGATTTGGTTACACCTCCTTCCTCATATTAGGTTGCCGTTCTTAATACAATCTTCATACTTTCTTCATTTCGATAAGATAGAGTACGAAAAACCGGCACTTTATTTGCCTGGCGTGGAAGGGGAGGCGGTTTTATCAAGAACACTTCAAATCCAAAATGCCCGGCAAGGAGGAAAGTATGCTCACAAAATATGATGAATTCCTGTGTCACCAGATTGTATCGACTTTCGATCATCCTGATACCAGTGCCCGGGAATGGACCGAGCGAACCTGGTTCTGCGTGCACGATACCGAAGGTAAACTGATCATGGTTAACTCCTTCGGCTACTACCCCAATCGCAATATCATGGATACTTATGTTTCGATTACAGTTGAAGGGAAAAACGTTTACACCGTACGGGCCTCACGCGAACTTCGTCCGGCTATCGACGAGACCGAAGTCGGCCCCTTTTCTTATGAGATCGTGGAACCATTGAGAAAGGTCCGAAGCGCATTGGAGGAAAATGAATTCGGTGTCAGTTACGATATCCTGTTTGACGGGACTATGAAAGTCCATGAAGAGAATCCTCAGTTCACCCGCGTCCGGGGAAGGGTGGAAGAGAATGTCGTGCGCTATGTACAGACCGGCCGTCCCAGCGGCTGGATCAAGGTGGACGGGCAGACGTTCCAGATTGACCCGGCCGGCTGGCGCTGCCACCGCGATCATTCCTGGGGTGTGAGGCGCGGGGGTGGAGTGCCGGAGGTCGGCGTTCAACCGGGAGATATCCCCACTGGCTACATGCATAACTTTATTACCTATCAATTCGAGGATTGGGGAGTGACCTTCCACCGCCGAGAGGATTCCGAAGGTAATCCGCTCATTTTCAGTGGCGATATATTCTATCCGCAGGGAAGTGAAAAAGAGGAGATACCGCTTGCAGCCATCGAACACAACTACACTTTTCGCTCCGATATCCGGCAGGCAACCGGCGGAGAGATCAAATTCACCA
>CAZDMY010000116.1:2653-7449 GCA_964506405.1 uncultured Dehalococcoidia bacterium
AGTGCTCGTGGCTTGATTCCCTGCTATCTGAAGGCAGGTGGCATGTTCGGCTTTCGTGATTTCGTGCACGGCCAGTGGATGGGGCCTTATTTTATCGACGGACACAAGCTGGATATCACCGATCCACAGCAACTCGCCGAAGTTCATTTCATCGAGGATGTAGCCTGTGAACTGGAATGTAACGGCCAGACTGGGTACGGTATTCTGGAAATCGTCCTCATTGGCAGGTATCCCAAATACGGATATGAAGGATACTGACAAATGACCAATGACAAATGAAAAATGAATGATAAATTTCAAAATGAATAAGGATTCCAAACTCTCGGCTAACGACTAGTGACTTTCGACTGATGACTAAAGACTATGGGAGGAGGAAATGGCTGAGTTCAAAGGAAAACTCGAAGCATGGATTGCCAAACAGATGCCTCAGGCCCAGGATGTATCCATCACCGAGCCGGAAAAGCCGGGTATGGGACTGTCCAGTGAAACCTGGTTGTTTGACATAATCTATAAAGAGAGTGGGCAGGATCGCAAGCTTAGGGCCGTGATGCGCTCAGCCCCGAGAACGGGCGGCGTTTTCCCGCAGTATGAACTGGGGAATCAGTTCAGGATCATGCAGATTCTAGGTGAAAAAACCAGTATCCCAGTGGCGCGTATGCTATGGCTGGAAGAGGATTCGTCTGTAATTGGTGTGCCCTTCTTCCTTATGGAAAGGCTGGATGGAGATGTGCCCCAGGACTATCCCTCTTACCACGGTTCGGGGATGTACTATGAATCAACACCTGAACTGCGAAAGAAGATGTGGTGGGGAACGCTGGACCAATTAGTTAAGATTCATCAGCTTGACTGGCAGGGACTGGGCATAACGTTCCTCGGAGAACCGAAGAGCCCGGCCGATGCGCTCGATCGGCAATTAACCTATTGGGAGCAGTATTTTGAGTGGCTCAAGGATGACCTGGATAACGAGCATCTCACAATGGCCCAAACGTTGAAATGGCTGCGCGAAAACCAGTATGAACCCAAACGCATGTCCTTATGCTGGGGGGATGCGCGGATCGGCAATACCCTGTACAGCCGCCCGGACCGCGATGTGCTGGCCGTCATGGACTGGGAAATGGCCTTCATCGGCGACCCGACTGCTGACCTCGCGTGGTACTTTACCCTCGACAAGCAGCACAGTGAGGGCTATGGGCTGGCCAGGCTCCCGGGCACACCGCTCCCTGATGAGATCGTGGAGCGCTACCAGTCGCTCACCGGCTGGCAGGTGGAGAACCTCTTTTATAACGAGGTCCTGTCCGCGCTCCGCTATGGGGGAACCGTCATCGCTGTGATGAAGAAGCTCATTAAACAGGGCATCCCGATGGATGCGGACCTGATCCGAAATAACTTCGCTACTCAGCACCTGTCCGATATCCTGGGGTTGCCGTCTCCGGGCCCGAAGTTGTATGAAAAGCAAACCAGTGATGTAAGCGAGGTGACCGCCATTGTGCAGTTTCACTTCACCGGAGAGGGCGGTTCCGACTGGTATCTTTGTTGCGATTGCGGGCAAGGTTCCCGGTATGAGGGTATTGCCGGAAACCCGGATTGTGTGATCAAGGTATCAATGGAGGATTGGGTTGCGATACAGTCCGGGGAATTGAACCGGCTGGAAGCATGGTCGACGGGGAGGCTGGTTACCGATGGGGATATCGGCTTGCTGGCCCTGCTGGAAGACATGATGAAGGAGTTTACGTAGACAGTTATCACCCTCACCTTAATCCTCTCCCTTCAAGGGAGAGGAAGTAATTATCCTCTCGCCCCTTGGGGGAGAGAGTTAGAGTGAGGGGATAGCAGGAATAAAGAGGGTTGCAAATAATAAAATGATTCAATCTCGGTAGGGGCAGGTTTCAAACTTGCCCGTTTAAAGGAGAAGCCATGCCGAACGAACACAAAGTACAAATTATCGCCTCAGATGCTGGCGGCACGATGACTGATATGATGGTCGTCGATACCGAGGGTAACTTCACCATCGGAAAAGCGGCCACGACCCCGGCAGATCAATCCATCGGTTTCTGGGAATCGCTGGAAGACGCTATTGAGCTCTGGGGTATCGATTTTGCGAAAGAATCAAAAAACATATTGTCCGGCGTCGAATCGGCAGTCTATAGCGGTACAGCCATGATGAATGCGCTGATCACCTCCACCGGGAGGAAAGTGGGAGTGATAACTCAATGCGGTGATGAAGATGTCTTCCTCCACGAACGCAGTGCCCAGAACTGGAAAGGATATTCCTATCAAGACCTGCTGCATCACGTGACTCATCACCATACCCGGCCTCTGGTACCTCGACGGCTGGTAAAAGGGGTGGAGGGCCGGATCGATATGTTCACCATGGAAGCTATTCCTCTCTATGAGGACATGGCACGTCAGGCTGTGGAGGAACTGATGGACGAGGAGGTAGCTGCTATCGCTGTTTCGCTGTGGAACTCCTTCATGAATCCAGCCCATGAACTGAAGGTAGCCCAGATTGCTGCGGAAGTGATGGAAAAACGAGGGCGCATCGTTCCGGTATACCTTTCCCATCAGCTTTGTCCCATCATGCGGGAAGTTGGGCGTTTGAATACTCTGGTTCTCCATGCGTATGCGGCCGAACCCGGCAGGGAACAATTGTTCAAGATCGAGGAGCGCATTGCTGCCGCTGGATACAGGTATCCGTTGCAGATCGTACTGGCCCACGGCGGGTTGACCAATATCCGCTATCCCCGCCTGCACGAGGCCAGCTTCTCCGGCCCGATCGGCGGGCTGATGGGGGCCCAATATCTTTCCGAAAAGACCGGTATTCACCATTGGGTCTGTTCCGATATGGGGGGAACGAGTTTCGATGTCGGATTGATAATGGGAGGCCAGCCGTTGATGGAGCGGGAAGTGGTGATCAACCGGCGAATTTACAATATCCCCACATTGCAGATGGATACCATCGGAGCCGGTTGCGGGCAGTTTGTGACCATCGATCCCATTACCAGGCGTATAAATGTTGGACCGGAGAGCGCGGGAGCCGATCCTGGACCGGTTGCCTACGAGATGGGCAACGAGATTCCCACGGTGATGGACTGCTGTCTCATCATGGGAATATTGAATCCCGACAACTATCTTGGTGGTAAGAAGAAACTGAACAAAGAGAAGGCCCTGGCAGCCGTCAAAGAGAATTGTGCCGATGTGCTTGGTGTCGATCCTTACTATGTCGCCGATGGGGTCTACAAACTAATCAATAGTTCCATGCGGGAACATATACGGTCCGTTCTCTATGCGCGCGGATTCTCCCCGGCCAACTATCACCTGCTTTGCTATGGCGGTGCCGGTCCGATGCACGTGGCCGGCTATACGGAAGGGCTTCCCTTCAAAGGGGTGGCCACCATGCCGTGGGCGGCCGGTTTTTCCTCCTTTGGCTGTGCTGCGGTCGATATCACCCACAGGTATCAGAAATCAACCGGGGTCTTACTCCCATATGGATCGGACGACGATTACAAGCTGCTGATGGGACAGATGATGCTTAATGCCGGCTGGGACGAACTGGAGAAGCAGGCGGCGGCGGACTTCGCCGAGGAAGGGTTGCCCTGGGACAAGGCACAGGTGAAGCAGATTGCGTGGGTGCGCTATGGTGGCCAGATGGAGGATTTGGAAGTGGTTTCCCCGGTGAAACGAATCGATCACGCCGCGGATATGGACAAGCTCACCGATGCATTTGAGGCTATCTACGAGCAGGTCTATGCCGGGGTAGCCAGGCATCAACGGGCCGGATTCCAAATGATGGAACTGGGCATCACGGCAACCCTGCCCAAGGTCAAGCCGAAAATGGTTACTCAACCCCTGGAAGGAAAAGACCCGGTTAAAGATGCGATCAAGGGCGAGCGGGAGGTCTATTACGATGGGCAATGGCATCAAGCTACCATCTATGACATGGATAAACTTCGGCCTGGAAACGAGATTGACGGCATCGCTATCATCGAAGCCCCGGCGACGACCATGTTCCTGCCGCCGGGCAGGCATATTCGTATGGACGAATGGTCGCTGATCTGGCTGACGTAGCGTAAGTTATCAGTTAATAGTCATCAGTTTTCAGTTTTTTCGAATTACCACTGACTACTGACAACTGATGACTTACAACTCTCACCATGGAGGAACACATGAATCAGAAACAAGGAATAGGCGATAGCGGCAAAACACTCAAGCAGATGCTTGATGAGAATAGAAAAAAATACCGGGAGACCGGATGCTATGCCGGCATTACCGATCCTCATATCATTAGAAACGATCCCATCAAAGCGGAACTCTTCCATGCCCGGCTGATGTCTTCCCTGATATCCGGCCGCGAGACCTGTAAAATGATCTCCGGCTCTCCGTTTGTCGGCGAGGTTGCGGAACTATGTATGGGACTGTACACGCCGGAAGGTGACAATATGGTCCAGTCGACTGGTATCCAGGTCCACATTCGCCTGATGGGTGATAACATCACCTGGATGATCGAGAACAATTATGAAGATGAAGTGGGCATTGCTGATGGCGATCTGTTTCTGGCCAATGACCCGGTAATTGCCGGTATTCACGCAGCTGACCTCTATGATATCCTCCCTATCTTCTGGGAGGGTGAGCTGGTGGCCTGGGTATGCACGGTGATAATGGAGATGGATATCGGGGCCGTCAGTCCGGGATGTATGCCCACCACCTCGGTGGAGCGGGGTGCCGACGGGCTCAAGTTCTGTTGCGAGAAGGTCGGCACGAACGATACCATCCGAAGGGATTTTGAACACAAGATCGAA
>CAZDMY010000117.1:0-6791 GCA_964506405.1 uncultured Dehalococcoidia bacterium
AAGCAGCGAAGCCAGTATAACTACGTCCATTATATTCATTATTTGCGGAATGTCGGTTCGATGGCCCGCCCAGACGATATCATCCTCCAGTTCCAAATCCTTTATAATCGCTCGAAGCTGCTGCCAGTACTTCTCATGCGTATCCAGCCTTTTGCCCACGATCAGAAATTTGGTTTCGGGCAACTCAGACTTTAAGACACGGGCCATGGGAAAAAAATATTCGTACCCCTTGAATGGATTCAGGTTTCCCACAATTCCAACCACACGGTTGCCCGGATGAATCCCGAACTCCTGGCGGTATGCCTCGGCTTGGGATGTATCGGGGCGAAATCTCGAGGTATCTACCGGTGGATATATCACGGTAACCTTCCGTTTAGCTTTTGTCCCAAAATAATACTTGCCCACTGCTTCTGAAGCACCCTCTATCTTGTGGGGCAGTAAAGCAAAAAAGGGCGCAAGGACCGCCTTCAACCACCCTGGTGTTCCTAAACCTTCCAGGTACCATATCAGTTTAATACCCGCGATTCTGGCCGCCAATGGCCCCTGTAAATACATCGGCGAAACACCCGTATGCAACACGTCCACATGGTGCCTTCGTATCAAACGGGCTATTGCAAACGTGCCCGGTAAAAAATAGAGGGCCCAAAGCAGGTGAGAAAACGGATTTATTGTAGGTCGTATTTTTCGGAAACTCTTCAGTTGATAAGCGGATATTTGTGCATCCGAGAGCATTTTAGCAAAGCCCTTATCCCCCTCCGGAAGTGCAATAATAGAATCGATGCCCGCATCTTTCAGCGCAATTGACACGAGCAGAACCCGCTGTTGCGGTCCACCGAAACGCTCGTCAGGAACGACATTCAAAACGGTGATCCTTCTTGTGTCTTCCTGTTCCTTCATCATCAAGCCTTTTTCGCCTCAACAACAATCACCCAACAGAGATGTTTCAAGAACGGCAGGCGTTCCCAAACCCGTTCGCTAATCCTTACCGGCCCGCATAACGGTTTCCAAACTGGCTTATCCAGCCTGGACCGGCGAAGCACTTGCGACAAGCCGAAACTATAAGGGAATAGGTACCCGAATTTTTCTATACGCCATCCCTGCTTCTCCATTTCATTTCTCAGGTGCCAGGGGCTCAGTGGCTCTTCATCGGGGGTTTGCGTATCTACCGGAGATATTTTCCTGGCTAATGCAGCCAGTGGATTGTACTTATTCGGTTCCATTAAGAGTAATGCGCCATTACTCGACAATACACGGTGACATTCGGCTAATCCATGGTTTATGTCAAGATGGTGCAGTATAGCAATGCCCACAACCAGATCGAAACTCTCGGCAGCGAACGGTAAATTCATGCAATCGGCGATTGCGAATTGAGATGATTTCTGAGGCGATCCGGTTGCGCTTGAAATGAGCGATCCACTGGTATCCACACCGATGGTATTATACCCGTTAGAGGCCAACGCCCGGCTCACCCACCCGGTCCCGCAACCATAATCCAGCGTTCTTTTTGGGTTTACTTTTCTGGCAATTTGAATGATCCGCTCGATTTCCCTCTTTCGGATTACCTGCGGAAACACCACTCGGTCCCAGACGTCGGTTTCCCCCGTCTCGGCTGAAATTCCGACATGATCAAAAACCTCAATCTCTCTTTTCAGGCTCACGTGGATAACCAGCCCAAATCATTTTCCGGATCCAATTCTATCGGATTCCCCTGCGCAATTGACCGTTCGATACAAAAGGTTGCCAGGGTAGTATATACATATCCCTCGAAGTCCACCATCGGCTGTTTTTCATCATGCAGCATTGAGAAAAACGCTTTGAATTCATCCTTATGGCCACTGTCTTTGTTGTATTTACTCATCTTTTTACGTCTGCTCGTGCTCGTGAATACAAGCGACTTGTAGTTATCAATTACACAGACCGCGCCCCCACCGAAGATCTCTACACGCTCCCTGGGATAGGATTTATCACCGTTAGCAATGTAAGTAATCGATGCTAACGAACCGTTGCTGAAAGCGATCGTAATTGTTACGTTTTCATCGGCGTTGTAGACGCCCGTATTGCCTAATGTTTCTGCGTATACTTTTCGAGGCAGCGCCCCGGTCAAGAACTGAGTCAGATCAACAAAATGGCATACTTCACCAAGAACTCTGCCACCCCCCTGGGATGAATCGTGAACCCAGCTTTCTTTTGGAATCGGCCCGGCGTTTACTCTACAGTTTATCACCAGCGGTTCATTGATGCCTTGAAGTAACTCCCTGGCTTTTCTGGCAAACGGAGAATACCGCCTGTTGAAACCAACCATCAGGCACCTTCGACTAGCTTCATAAGCTGCAATCACTTCTTTCAACTGGTCAATGGTTAATGCCAGCGGTTTTTCCACAAACACGTGTTTTCCATGTTGAAGTGCCTGGGCGACCATACTGGCATGCAAATCATGCCTGGTCGCAATGAGAATGCAATCAATTTGAGAATCGTTGAGCAGTTCCGTATAGTCGGTTGTGCAGTAGTCAAAGCCATATTTGCTGCCGGCATGTTTACCGGTTAATCCAGTGGCCGTAGCAATCCCTTTTAAATGAATAAAGGGAGTATCTTTGATCAAGGGTAGCATGGTACCGGTAGCAAACTGTCCTGCTCCGATCAACCCTACCTGAATCTGTCCCTGAGCTTCCCTTAAATGTGGCTTCTTTTCTAAATCTATTTTTGAAGTAATCGGGGAGCTCTTCTCAGCTTCATACTCAAGAATGACACCGATATACTGCCCGGACTTATCATCTGTAATCGCTTTATAAGCCCTTTCGGCCTCTGCTACGCTAAACCTGTGGGTTATCAGCGGTTCGAGATTGACTTTTCCCTCTGAAACCAGTCGAAGGAACTCCTCCATATTCTGCCTGGCAGTCCAGGGAATCCATTCGGCATCTTCCTTTGAAACGCTGAAATCAGGGTCGTCGAAACCCGGTCCCCATCCTTTAGGGACCACGAAATTTAGTTCTTTCTGATAGAAAGCTTCCCTGGGTATATCCAGTTTGACCATTCCCGGGACAACCATTTTCCCATGCTGGCGACTTATCTGGGCCGCCGTCTCCACCGGCTCACTGCTGGGGGCACTGGCGAAGATAACAACGGCATCAAAACCGTTACCTGCAGTAAAACCGGCAGCTTTGCTTACGATATCATCGATCCCCACCACGGCAACTTCATCACAACCCAACCGGCAGGCAACGACCGTTTTGTTTTCATCGCTATCCGTTCCAAATACCTTGTATCCAGCCGCTTTGGCAATTTGAACCGCCATTTGCCCCAACAGCCCCAGACCTATGATCGCAACTCGATCCCCGGATTTAAGACCACACAGTTTAACGGAATGCAGCGCAATGGCACCTACGGTTGTGAAAGCAGCCTGCTCGAATCCGACGTTTTCCGGGATTTTTACGCAGAAATTCTGTGGAACGAAAACGAACTCTGCATGTGAGGCAAAACCACCCCTGGAACAGGAAACTCTATCCCCAACTTCTAAATCGGGGACACCTTCACCAACCTCAACCACAACTCCCGAAGAACTATATCCAAGAGGAGTCAGATTATCGAGACGTCTGGTTGCCTGCCTATAGGCATTGAGAAAGCCTTCATTCCGGGCAAAATCGATGACCTGTCGGGTTAGATCGGGCCGGGCCAGCGCTTTACCGATAAGGCTCTTTTGGGCAAAATCGAGCATCAGTTTTTCCGTACCGACGCTCACAACTGATTTTTCGTTCCGAACAAGGACTCCACCGGGTTGTAAATGAGGCACGGGGACTTCAATCAGTTTTAGTTCCCCGGTTTTGAAGTTTTGAACCAGTTGTTTCATTACTTCGATATGGCTTCCTCTACGATATCAATAATTTTCTGGCTCGGATTTGCCCCGAAAGGATTTCTCCAATCAGTGGCTTTTTCATACATTGTTTTAACACCATGAAGAATCCCCTGAGGCTCGATACCCGCAACATAATTCGAACCCACCTCTACAGTTTCCGGCCGCTCAGTATTTTGCCGTAGTGTGACACACGGCACTTTAAGAATGCAGCTTTCTTCCTGAATACCGCCACTATCGGTCAGCACCATTCTAGCGTTGCCCAGCAGCATCAGAAAATCCAGATATCCCAATGTCTCAACAACCCGCAGTCGAGGTATTTCCGAAACAAGCGAGTTCAGCTTGAAATATTTCAGATTTTTATTAGTCCTCGGATGTGAAGGGAAAATGATATCGGTTTCAAAATGATCACTCACCAGACGAATTCCCTTCAGTATCTTCTCCATGTGTTCCTTATAATCGACATTCTCTTCCCGGTGAAGAGTCAGCAGCAGGTATTTCCTTGATGCGAGTCCAAAGCGGTCCAGGACCCGGCTTTTCTTGTGAGCAATTGACAGGTTCTGTGTGACGGCATCAACGATCGTGTTACCGGTAACGTATATTTTACCCCTGACGTTATCCTCGATAAGGTGTTTTTTTGTCTCCTGGGTAGGTGCAAAGAGCAACTCTGATATGTGATCGATCATCACACGGTTATGTTCCTCCGGCATTCGCCAGTCATTGCTTCTCAGCCCTGATTCCACATGCCCCACCATGATGTGGAGCTTTCTGGCAGCCAGTGCACCAGCCAGATTCGTATTGGCATCTCCGCAAACAAGAACAATTTTCGGTTTTTCTTTTATCAGAGCCCGTTCCGATTGTGACAGCATTTTGGCAGTCTGACTGCCATGTGACCTGCTTTTAGAAACATTCAGGAATTTGTACTTTGGTTCAGGAAGCTCCAGTTCATCGAAAAAGATCTTGTCCATCCCGTAAGAATAATGCTGGCCGGTATGAATGATGAAGTAGTCTCGTCCTCGTTTTTCCAGCTCTCGCATCAGGGGCGAGAACTTAATGATTCCAGGCCTGGTGCCGACAAACAATCCTACTTTGTCCTTTAGCTCATGTTTCCTTAATACTTTCAGTTCGCCCATTTGTCAGTAACTGCTTTTATGGATGATTTGTAAAACGCTGTCAATCGTCAATACTTAAGTCTCCAGATAGATAATCCTTTGCTTGTTTTCCACGAACCATTCGTTCACCTTCACAAGTCCTTCGCTCAGCGGAGTTCGCGGATCGTATCCCATCACCTGTCTCGCTTTATCGATGGATGCAAGCCGCCGCGAACCGTGATCCCAATCCCGTTTCTCGATAAACGTTATTCCTCCGGCATTACCGGATACTTTATTTACCATTTCAGCCAGGTCCTTGCTCGTGGTTTCCACCCCGGAGCCGAGATTCATCTCCTCACCCACGGCTTCCTTAAACACACCGCCACGCAAAAGGCCATCGATCAGATCCCCGACAAAGGTAAAATCTCTCGTTTCGTCGCCCGTTCCCATAACCGTCAGAGGTTTACCATTGTGAGCCATGTACATGAAATTGGGTATCACGTTTTTGTATTTACCGGGCAATCCGCCGGGCCCGTAAACGTTAAACAAACGCAACCGGACGGTGGGAAGGCCCCAGTGATCCAGGAAAAAGTTGCAGTATAATTCGCCCAGCAATTTATGAATCTGATAAGGAGTATCCAGGTGAAGGGTAATGAAATCCTCTTTTAATGGCACGGGAGCACGGCTCCCATAAGCTGAACATCCCGAAGAGGCAAAAACGAACCGCTTTACATCCACCATGCGGGAATATTCCAGCAGTTTCATTGTTCCAAGCGCGTTGACTCGGAGATTCTCCTCCGGATAATCCACGGCTTTTTGATTGGCGAAATGTGCAGCCAGATGGAAGACGTAATCGGGACGGGCGAAAAAGGCCCGCTTCAACAGGACTTCATCAGCCACGTCTCCTTCGATCAGGCTTACAGTTGGGTGAACCGGCACGTTCCACTTCACCGCTGATTCGAGACTATCGAGGATTAAGATCTTACTGGCTTCCAGTTCGATGAGTCTGCGAACCAGATTGCTACCGATCAGGCCGGCCCCACCGGTGACGAGCACCGTTTTACCGGCGTATTCTTTTAAGTAATCCATATTGCTTCTCAATACCTCCTTCTTCAATTGAATCTGGCGAACGTATTTTCTATTGCGGCCTTCAATGTTTCATACGAAAAACGACCCACCACGAATTCCCGGGCATTCGTTCCCATTTTGCGAGTAAGTTCGGGATCTTTGTACAATGTTGTTATGGCTTCGACCAGCCCTTTGGTATCACCAGGGGTGACGGCGATGCCGGCACCCGATTCATGAGTAAGCTTTTCCACCTCACCCTTGGTACAACTGATAAGGGGCTTTCCGCAAGCCCAGAATTCGAAAATTTTTGAAGGCCTGGTGATGGTGCTGGTGACCATCTCCGGTTTCAAAGGCATTACGCAGGCATCGCTGTAATTGATGTATTTTGCAACCATCCCGGGACCAGATACGGGCGGGGGCATTAACACGTTCTTGAGACTATACTGCCTTATGGTTTCGACAATCTCCTTCTTCGCATCTCCATCCCCAAGTATTATGAAAAGAATCTCTTCTTCCTTGAGTTCTTTTGCTGCGTTAAGTAATGTATGAAAATCATAGGTTAATGCGAAAGCGCCCGCATAGAGAACAGTGAATTTTTTCTTTGGGTCGGGCAGCCCCAGATGCGCAGCTTCGGTAACAGGTTGCGGACTGAAAGTGTTAGTATCGACAGCCATCTCGACGGTGGAAATCTTGGTTTCAGGTATTCCCGCTGCCAGCATCCGGTTCCTTATTTCCGGCGTGAACGCCATGATATGATCAGCCAAGCCATATGTAACCTTAGCCAT
>CAZDMY010000117.1:6801-7424 GCA_964506405.1 uncultured Dehalococcoidia bacterium
CTTCATTATATCCGTCTCTAAATCCTTCCATGTAGCCATCAAAATAACCATTTGCCTGAGCGGTGTTCGATTCGCCAGCTTAAATTCGAACACTACATCCGGCCAGAGGTCTGTTACACGAATAATATACTTAGCTCCCAGCAACCGGGAAAAGACGAATCCGGGAAAGAGAAGAAAGGCTGGCGGCGGGTGCAGCCCGATTATGAAATCCGCCTTTCTGACAAAAGGAATTGCCATCAAGGAAGTGCCCATGAATGAAATGTAGAAAAACAGCTTTCGAAGCAGACCAAGTCCGGTAGGCAGCAGGGTGAAAACACGGTATAACTTAATGCCGTTAAGCTCTTCTCGCGAGACAGGCTTTTGCCTGAAAAAGTTCCCACGCTTTCTCAAATCTATTGTAAACGCAGATACAACATTCACATCAAATCCGACTTCAACCAGATTGCCGGCCAGTGCATAGGCATGCCTGCCACCAAAACCGGGGTAAATCGGCCAGAAGACAGAGGCCAGAAGACAGACCTTTTTCAAACCTGATCCTTCTCCCTCAGCTTCCTGACCATTCGTGTGGCCTCTCCTCTTAACAACTCATGAAAGAATATTCATTCAGTATTGATCATGGGTTG
>CAZDMY010000118.1:0-7412 GCA_964506405.1 uncultured Dehalococcoidia bacterium
AATAATGGGGGATCTGATATTGACTGAAGTGCTTCAAGGTTTCCAAAGCAATAAAGATTATAAAAGCGCAAAACAGATGCTTCTTCTGATGCCATTCATGGCAATGGGGGGCCTTGAATTATCGCTGGAAAGTGCGGCGAATTACCGGACCCTCAGAAAGAAAGGCGTTACTGTACGAAAAACAATCGATATCATGATTGGTACGTTCTGTATTCATCACCAAATACCTTTATTGCACGATGATAAAGAATTTGAGCCAATGGTAGCGTTTTTGGGCTTACAAACTATTGGTACATAGCCACTGTGCCAACCGGACCTAATGGCCGTTGCCACTTGGCCCCATTACGCGCGGAGCGTTAGCTTCTAATGTGCACCACTTGAAAAGAAGGCACAACAGGTGCATGCGGATGCATATGAGAACGACATTGAATATTTAGGATAACATTCTGGAGAAAACCTCCGGATTGACTGGTACCAGAGAAAAGAAGACGTTAGTTAGGGATGGTTTAGAGGTACTGATTATCTGATAAAGCAAAAAGGGAATTGCTATAACGCGTAGCGTTTAGCAGCGATGTCAAATGAAATGCCGTGCTGAACTAAATTAACCCCAGCAGGATCACGAACACCACCCCGATCATTAAAGCAAAAATGGTCTTATGGTTGGTGCCGGCACAGGAAGTTGGGATCAGTTCATCGGTGGCGATATAGATCATCAGGCCGGCGGTTCCTCCAAGTATGAACCCGATCACATCATCCGAAATGCTCTGGAAAAGAAATCGGGCGACGATATAGCCGGCCAGGATGGGAATTGCCGTTGAGGCTGAGACCAGGAACGCTTTTCGCCGGGCGCCCGTGGCATGGTAATAAGGTGCCGAGGTGCAGATGCCTTCGGGTATGTTATGAATGGCAATCGCCAGCGCAATGGTAATGGATACGTCGGATTCCGCAACTGCATCCCCGGCCGCAATCGCCATTCCTTCCGGGAAATTATGCAGGAATATCCCCATTACCAGATAGACAGAAGTACGCTTCAGGTTTCGACCCTGCTCCTGGGTGCACATCTCCGGGTGAATATGGGGAATAATCCGATCCAGGGCATACATAATCAATGCTCCGGTTACCACCCCTCCCACGCATAGGCCTTCAGAAGACATCGCGATGCTTTCAGGGATCAGTTCCAGGAAGGAGATAGCCAGCATCACACCGGCGGCAAAACAGAGCATATTGCAGATGTAGTCAAACGAAGGCATTCGAAATATACCGATGGCGGAACCGATAATCGGGCCCAGGACCGAGATGGTTACAATGAAGACAATGGGTTCCATTAGCTGCCCTGTAAAACGGCATCTATGCCTATTTCCAGATAATACGCGCTTTTTTGGGAGTCTGTCAATCGAAACGGGTGGTTATTCAGTGAGTTAACCTATCGCGTCCGTGATCACATGCGAGGTCCGCTCGGCAACGTGTCGGTAAGGGCGAAGCACCAGATGGACGCCCGATTTCTCGTAGGCCTGGGCATCGCCCTCATTTCTGGCAGAAAGAACCAGATGACCGTTGTAGTCACGCTCTCTGAGATGTTTCAGAATTGCCAGGTTCAGCTCTCGATCCCGGATCATGCTGATAAACCAGCGGGAACAACCCAAAGGCAGTTGATCGAGGAATTCAGGGTCTCCCGCATCACCGAACATTACGGATACGCCACGGGATTCCCATGTTTTCAGTACCTGCGGATCGAAGTCTACACCTAAAATCTTCTTACCCCGGCTGATAAGATCCTCTGCCACATTGCTTCCATAAGTTCCCAGACCAACCAGGATCAAGTCGATATCAGTCAAATCGCATGTCCCGACCGTTTCCTTCTCTCGATAAGGTATTTTCTTTTCGAAGATCTTGAGACCTGGAGAGAGCAACTTATATAGCTTGCCCGAATTCAGGATCATATAGGTGGATACGAAGATAGTGGCAACCCCGATGAGGGTGATCAAACCCATTGTGTCTCTGTCGATATGTCCCAGGCTGACTCCGAGCGCCGCGAGGATCAGGGAGAATTCGCTTATCTGCGCAACCGTAAGCCCGGCAAGGAATCCGGTGCGCCGGCGATATCCCATAATACCCATAATGGTCATGATGATAATCGGGTTACCGACCAGGACAAAGATCGAAAGAACGGCCGCCTTACCAAGCTGAGCTTCCACGTCGGAGAACTCCAGCCGCGAGCCTAAATCGATAAAGAAGAACAGGAGAAGGAAATCCCGAAGACTGACCAGCCTTGCTCCAATTGCTTCCCGATACGGTGTCGAAGCCAGAGATACTCCTCCGAGGAACGCTCCCACCTCTTTGCTGAATCCCAGGTAATCGCCCAGTGCCCCCAGTGAGACGGCCCAGGCGATGGAGAACAACAACAGTAATTCCTGATTGCGAGCCAGTATTTCGGTAAGTCTAGGCAGTACGAATCGCATCAACAGCCCGATACCGGCAAGGAAACCAATCCCTTTGAGGGCAATAAACGCGATATCCCACGTAGCGTTTTGATCGCTGCTGGATTCGACTCCGAGGGCTGTGAGAAGTATGAGGGCCAGGATCGCTGCAATATCCTGTACGATGAGGAATCCCATGGCAATCCGGCCATGGAGTGAATCGATTTCCTTCTTGTCTGAAAGGAGCTTGACAATGATAATCGTGCTGGAAAAGGTCATTGCCACCGATACATACACCGCAGTAGTAAAAGACATTCCCATCGCCGTGGTAATCCCCAGCCCGATCATCACGGTGAATATGATCTGGCCGAGACCCGTCGCCAGTGCTACCAGGCCCGTTGTCCGGATCAGGTGCAAGTCCAGCCTCAACCCCACTACGAACAGCAATACCGATATTCCAATGTGCCCTAGAAGCTCGATGTTATCGTGGGATTCAATGATCCCGAAGGCAAACGGTCCGGTCAGTACGCCGGCCAGGAGAAAGGCAACAATGAGTGGCTGGCGCAGCAGCAAACCAGCAATTCCCAGGACCGTGGCGATCACAAGTATCGCCGCTATCTCAGTGAAAACGCTTTCAAACTCCATATCTACAACCAGCCTGCCACGCTATCAAATCAATCACCTTATTAATTAAGTAATTGCTATGGCCCGACTTGTCAATACATACCGCTTAACTATAACAATAATAGACGGTGAATTGACCTATGGAAAGTACCATCACGAACTGCGAACACTTCCTTCCGTTTGATGTTTTGCGCTATAATGAAATAACAATGGCGGAGAAGTACGATCCCTCTGAGATCGAAAAAAAATGGCAGGCCAAGTGGCATAATACCCATCTCTACAAAGTTGATGAACGTAGCGACCGACCGAAATTCTACGCTCTCACCATGTTTCCCTATACTTCCGGTGATCTGCACATTGGGCACTGGTTCGCGATGTCCCCTTCGGATGTACACGCGCGCTTCAGGCGAATGAAGGGTTATAACGTCCTCCATCCTATCGGGTTCGATGCCTTCGGACTTCCGGCGGAGAACGCCGCCATTAAACAGAATATTCATCCTTATAAATGGACGATGGATAACGTCCGGAACATGCGGCGCCAACTTGACACCATCGGGGCGATCTATGATTGGGACCGCGAGGTGATCACCTGCCAGCAGGATTACTATCGCTGGACCCAGTGGTTCTTCCTGAAATTCTACGAAGCGGACCTGGCATACCGGGCCAACGCGCCGGCCAACTGGTGTCCCATGTGCCAGACGGTCCTGGCCAACGAACAGGTGAATGACGGACTATGTGAGAGATGCGACACACCAGTCATTCGCAAGGATATGGAGCAGTGGTTTTTCCGCATCACCAGGTACGCCGATGAACTCATGGAACACGAAGGGCTGGACTGGCCGGAGCGGGTGAAGACCATGCAACGGAACTGGGTAGGGCGGAGTGAAGGCGCGGAGATTTCGTTTGATATTTCCGGATATGGACTGGAGGAAAAGGATATCCGTGTGTTCACAACGCGTCCGGATACAACCTTCGGGGTAACCTTCATGGTGCTGGCGCCTGAACATCCGCTGGTAGAGAAACTCACCACATACGAACATAAGGCGGAAGTTGAGAAATATGTCGCCTGGTGCCGCCGGCAATCGGACATAGAACGACTTTCCACAGAAAAGGAAAAGACGGGTGTGTTTACCGGTGCTTATGCTATCAACCCTCTGAATGGGGAAAAGGTCCCCATCTGGGTGACCGATTATGTCCTTTTCAGCTATGGAACCGGGGCGGTGATGGCCGTACCGGCTCACGACCAGCGCGATTTTGAGATGGCCACTAAGTTCGGCATGGATATCCGTGTGGTGATCGCCCCCGAAGGATACGCAGGGGAGGCGTTCACCGAAGCTTATGAAGAGCCGGGCACGATGGTTAATTCGGGTCAGTTTGACGGTAAGCCTAGCGAGGAAGGAAAACGGGCCATCACTGAATGGATGGAAAAGGAAGGATTCGGCAAAGCGGCCATAAGCTACCGGCTGCGCGACTGGTTGATCTCGCGACAGCGGTACTGGGGGGCACCGATCCCGATCATCTATTGCGATCGATGCGGTATTGTCCCGGTGCCTGAAGCAGATCTCCCTGTACTTCTGCCGGAAGATGCCGAATTCAAGCCGACCGGAGAATCGCCGCTCAAATACCATGAATCGTTTGTTAATACCACCTGCCCCGAATGTGGCGGATCGGGAAGGCGGGAAACGGATACTATGGATACCTTCATGTGTTCCAACTGGTATTACCTTCGCTACACCAGCCCGAATTATCAGAAAGGGCCTTTTGATCTTGAAAAAGTTCGGTACTGGATGCCGGTGGACCTTTACACCGGCGGGGTGGAACACGCGGTAATGCACTTATTCTACGCCAGGTTCTTCATCAAAGCGCTACGTGATATAGGGCTGATCGACTTTGGCGAGCCGTTCCTCAGGCTGTTCAACCAGGGGACTATTATTCTCAATCAGCAGAAGATGAGCAAATCAAGGGGCAATGTAGTCAATCCGGATGACCTGGTAGGTGAATTCGGTGCCGATGCGGTGCGTGCCTACTTGATGTTCATTGGCCCGTGGGAACAGGGGGGTGAATGGAATGACAACGGGCTGGTCGGGCTTTTTAGATGGCTGAACCGCGTGTGGAATCTGGTTCTGGAGCCGGGCTCGGGCAGTGAAGCACTTTCATCTGAGACGGAAAAAGCAATACTCCATCAGATGCACCGGACTATCAAGAAAGTCCACAACGATCTTGAAGGGTTGCAGTTCAATACCATGCTGGCGGCATTGATGGAATTTACCAACTACCTGGGCAAAATTAAGGAATCAGTATCGCTTGAAGATAATCCTGCATGGGAAGAAGCTGTCGAGGCGCTGATGCTGATGCTGGCACCCACCGCACCACATCTGAGCGAGGAGCTGTGGGAGAGAACGGGGAGGCCTTACAGTATTCACAATCAATCTTTCCCCAAATGGAACGAGGAATTGGTAGCCGCGGAAGAGATCACTCTGGTAATACAGGTAAACGGAAAGGTGAGAGACAAGCTCACCGTACCGTCTTCTATCGATGAGTCCGAAGCCATAGAGATGGCATTGAAGCGGGAGAAAATTCAGCCCTACCTCGATAACCGGCAGGTCAGGAAGACCATATATGTGTCCGGTAAGCTGGTCAATATTGTGGTAAAATAAAGGATGGATTTAAGGAATAGATTATGCGATCGGATCTTATAAGCAGGATTGAAAAAGCCAACCGTTACGCCGGAGAAAAAAGCCGGGTCAAGTTCCGCAGCTTGAGTGTGGATTTCGAAGGAACCCATAAAACCCATCTCGCCAGCCTTATCGATGGGGAATGGTCATGCACGTGCCAGTTCTTTTCCAAGTGGGGAACTTGCTCTCACACAATGGCCATGCAGAAATTGCTGGGAGAGATGCTTCCCGAAGAAGCCCGCTCCGCTTTCGATTGAGTATTCTAAAAAGGCTAGCCTTCAAACCTCCGAAATACCAGGCAGGCATTCTGCCCGCCGAAGCCGAATCCGTTAGAAAGCACCGTGTTCACCTTCTGCTTTCGCGCCTCGTTCGGAACATAATCCAAATCGCACTCCGGATCGGGTGTTTCGTAGTTAATCGTCGGATGAATGATCCCTTCATTGATCGTCTTGACGCAGACCACAGCCTCTACGCCACCAGTGCCTCCCAGCAAATGTCCGGTCATCGACTTGGTGGAACTGATCGGTACCTTGTACGCATAATCCCCGAACACCTTCTTGATTGCCGCCGTTTCGGTAGCATCATTGAGTGGAGTGGAGGTGCCGTGAGCGTTGATATAGTCGATGTCGTTGGGACTCAACCCGGCATCCTGAATAGCCCATCGCACGGCACGGGCCGCACCTTCCACATCGATAGCGACCACATGATAGGCGTCAGATGAAATACCGAACCCCACGATCTCGGCCAGAATCCTTGCACCGCGGTTTACCGCGTGATCCATGCTTTCAAGGATTAGCATCCCCGAACCCTCAGACGGGATAAACCCGTCACGGTTGGCATCGAAGGGACGGCTGGCCCTGGCAGGTTCATCATTTTGGCTGGTAAGAGCTTTCATTACGGCAAAACCTGCTATGCCGATAGGCGTGATCCCGGCTTCGGTTCCGCCGGCAACCATCACATCCATCGTACCCCTCCGAATGACTTCAGTTGCTTCACCGATTGCTTGTGTACTGGCCGCACAGGCGGTTGACACTGTCGAGGTGTATCCTTTCAAACCGAGCGCAATGCTCACCTGCCCCGCTGCCAGATTGGTCAGGATTTTCGGCATGAAAAACGGATTCAACCGCATTCCACCCCTGGTGGCCACCACGCCACAGCCGTCCTCGATATCCGGCAACCCACCGATGCCATTGCCCAGATAAATACCCATCCGTTCCGGATCTTCCTTTTCACGATCGATCCCGGAATTCTCCATGGCCATTTTCGAGGCCGCAATAGCAAACTGGGTAAAGCGGGCCATGTGGCGAGCCTCTTTCTTTTCCATATATTGCAATGGGTCAAAGCCTTTTACCTCGCCGGAAACCTGGCAGGAAAGATGGGAAACATCGCAGCAACTGGTACGGACAATACCGGACTTGCCGTTGATCAATCCTTCCCAGAAATCTTCAACGTTGTTACCTACCGGATTCACGGTCCCCAGCCCGGTCACCACCACCCGATTTCTGCCTTTTGCATCTTTCACGTAGATTCTCCTTTCTGGAGTCACTCATTTTTGAGTTATAACATAACTGCCGAGCCATAAGAGTAATTGATAATCGGATTAAGTTTGGGTGCCCCTGAAACATCGTAGCAAAAAGAGGGTGGCAACACAACGCCGGACGCATTATTCCTTCCTGTTAGTAAAACAAAAATATAA
>CAZDMY010000119.1:0-1290 GCA_964506405.1 uncultured Dehalococcoidia bacterium
GGTTGACATGATCACCGCATCTGCCGGAAGGGCACCTTTTTCCGTAAATACCTTTTCGACAGCGCCATCTTTTATTCCGATCGCAGTTGCCCTTGCCCGGCGAACCTCCACACCGTAATCGGCCATGTAACGCTGCAATGCCCTGACCACGTCAGCGGCGTTATCGGAGACCGGGAACACCCGGCCTCCGCGCTCGGACTTGGTCTCGACGCCGTACCGCTTAAGCAGATTCAGCAGGTCATCCCGGAAGAATCGATGAAAGGCGCTGTAGAGAAAACGTCCGTTCGGACCGTACATGGGGATGAATTCATCGAGCGATCGGGTATTGCTGAGGTTGCAGCGGGTTTTCCCGCTGATGAGAATCTTCTTCCCCGGCTGCTCCATCTTTTCCAGCAGGATGACTTTGGCCCCCAGTTCGGCTGCGCGTCCGGCGGCCATCATCCCGCTTGCCCCACCCCCGATGACGACGATGTTCTGCTTCGGTTCCATTTATTCCATTATACCTGCCACCGTAGAGACTTGACGAAGCGCATAAATGATACGTATAATAAATACAGTAATTAATGCGCATTTGAGGTGAGTAATGAGTGTTGTTCGGATGAACATAACATTGCCGGAAGAAGTGGCGAGACAATTGGATGAGGTAGCTGAACCTAAGAAAAAGAGCCGGTTTATCGCAGAGGCGGTGCAGAAAAAGATCGATGAGGAGAAAGAAGCCAAATTAGAATCGATGTTAAGGGAAGGCTATCAGACAACGCGGGATCAATCACTTAGAATAACCAGGGAATTTGAGGCGGTGGATCTGGAAGGGTGGGATGAATATTAAGCGCGGTGGAATCTACCTCGCCTCGCTTGATCCGGCTATAGGGAGTGAAATCTCCAAGACCCGTCCGGTGGTGGTGGTATCGAACGATATCAACAATCAGTATTCTGCCACTGTGACTGTCCTGCCTGTCACTTCGAAGAACTTGAAAAAGACATACCCGTTTGAGGTCCTGCTTACCAAGGGCACGGGGAATTTACCCAGGAACTCAAGGGTAAAAGCGGATCAGATTCGTACCCTGGATAAATCGCGACTGGTGGCACAATGGGGTATGCTGGAGATAAAACAAATAAAGGAGATCGATACCGCCATGAAGGTCCACCTTGCGCTAAGGTGAGTTATGAACGGCTTTTGTATGGAGAGTCAGGATGTCAGGTAAGGCAAAAGGATTTCGACCTATAATGTCTGATAGACAAATGCAGACATGCTTTTTATTGACAACCAAGAACGCCTGTGCCAATATTGCC
>CAZDMY010000119.1:1300-7351 GCA_964506405.1 uncultured Dehalococcoidia bacterium
CCGCCGGCAGGCCGATCAGAATGTCCGCCATGTTCAGGAGGTACCGGCCATCGCAAATACGCTGATTATCACCGACACGGTTGCATCTATACCCGGAGACCTTGCTGAAAAGAACAACATTCGAATCATTCCCTGCGCCAATATCGTCATCGGAGACCGGACCTATCCGGACGGCAAAACCCTTTCCGTTGCCGAAGCGTATGATCTGATCAAGAAAGACCCGGACATATTTTCCACTTCAGCCATCATGCCCGGCCAGGTGCTGGAAGAATACCGCGAATGCGTCAAACCCGGTCAGGACATCCTGCATATCACCCTTTCATCGGCACTGACTGCTGCATATCAATCGGCCAGCGCCGCGGCCGAAGAGCTGCGCGCCGAATATCCCGATATAAACATTCGCATCTGGGATTCCAGGACGGCCAGTGGTGCTCAGGGACTTATCGTCCTGGCAGCAGCCCGGGCGGCGGCAGACGGCACCCCCCTCGATCAGTTGGTGGAACTCGTAGAGCGGATCCGTCCGATGACCGGCGGTATCATGCTCCTGGATACGCTCCGTTATATCTACCGAACGGGCCGAATGTCAAAGACCTCAGCGCGCATTGCTTCACTCCTGAAAATCCGTCCCATCAACCGGGTGATCGAGGATGGCACGCTGGAAATGGCTGATAAAGTTCGCAAACGCTCCGATGGCTTCAGGAAACTCATCGAATTGATTAAAAAGGATGCCGGAACGGATTCTTTGCATTTCCTCGTATCCCATGCCAGCGCGCCCGACCTGGCCGACGAATTCTGCCAGTTGCTGGATCGGGAATTCAACTGTCTCAGCGTGATTGTCAGCGATTACACACCGGCGATGGGCTATGCCGTTGGTCCCGGCGCTATCTTCGTGGGCTACCAGCCTGAAATCGATTTGTAAGCCGGGGGGTGTCTGCTATAATGGTCTCAGGAAGCGATCCGCAATGGCAGTACATTCCAGGTTATCAGGCACCGGGCATTTAGAAGGTCTCGAACGCTTCCGGGAACTCAACCGCTCATTTCCCCAAACCGCACATATCCTCGAACACAAATCCAGGGGTGGCAAGGTTTTCGGCTGGCTCTGTACCTATGTGCCCGAGGAAATCCTGCATGCGGCCGGAATTCTCCCCATAAGAATCATCGGGTATTCTCATGAAGCCGACCTCGATGACGGTACGGCGCTGCTTTACATAAACAACTGTTCTTTTTCGAGAAGTTGTCTGCAATTGGGGCTGGAAGGGGAATACGATTTCCTGGACGGAGCGATGGGTGGCTCCACCTGTGACGGCGCGCGCCGGTTGTTTGATATCTGGCGCCAATACATCGGCACGCCGTTTCATCACGTGCTGACGGTCCCGCGCAAATACACAGAACGGGCTCATCAACTTTACTATCAAGAAGTATTGAAGTTCAAGGCCCACCTTGAAGAGCATCTGGGCTTTGAAATCAGCGAAGAAGCGATTACCGAATCGGTGCACCTGTATAATCGCTCGCGCCAGTTGCTTAAGCAGCTTTACGAATTGAGAAAACGGCACAGGCCGCCGATCAGCGGGGCCGAGACCATGGAGGTGCTGAACGCGGCCTACCGCATGCCCAAGGAGCTTTTCAACGAGTGGTTGAGCGAGCTTCTTGCAGAACTCGGTTCATCGGAAAGGGCATTCAGTGCCCGGGCGAGGGTGATGATCAACGGCAGCGTGCTCACCAACCCGGAGTTTATTAAATCGATCGAGGACCAGGGAGCGCTGGTGGTGACCGACGAACTCTGCACCAGCACCCGTTACTGGGGTGATGAGGTGATTCTGGACCAGGGGTATCCGATCCTGGAAGCGATCTCCCGGAGATATCTGAACAACTTTCCCTGTGCTCGGATGTATCCTTCCGACGTGCGTTTCGATCGGATTGTCGAATTTGCCCGGGAATATCGGGTTGATGGCGTTATAAGCCAGATCGTACGCTTCTGCGTGCCGTATTCCCACGACCTGCCGCTTCTGACCGAAAGGCTGGCAGCAGAAGGCATTCCCACGCTTCCGCTGGATGTCGAATATGGCTCCTCAGGTTCGGGCCAGGTGGCCACGCGTGTGCAGGCCTTCCTGGAAATGCTGGAGGCGGGCAGAAAATGAAAATCTACCCTTCCGAGCAGAACAAGCTGAAATCGATCATCCGTGGCTCGCGGCGGATAGCTCGATTGACTCAGAAAGCGTTTCCCGAACGCAAGAGCGATGCTCTCTACTACCAGATGCTCGATAAGTACTATCAGCGGCTGATAAATGCCCATGATGAAGGCAAGATTATCGCCGCCCACACGGTGTTTTTTCCCGCTGAGGTCCTTTATGCCATGGATGTGGTGCCAATGCATACTGAGGCCACAACCTGGATGATCACCCTGTTTACCGGTGAAAGCTCCCAGATCGTTACCGCCGGGAATCAACTGGGCCTGGCCTCCGAGATTTGTACCCCGCATCGGGGCCTGGCCGGCGCTTTCTCGCTGGGAACGATTCCGCGTCCGGATGTCATGTTGTGGTCGAACATGGTCTGCGATAACACCGCCAAAAGCGGAGAACTTGTGGTGAAGATGCTGGACGTGCCCGGTTTCTTCCTGGATCGCCCGTTCAAACAAAGCGACGAAGAAGTCCAGTATTTGACCGAGGAATTGGGAGATATGGTCGCTTTCCTGGAACGCCATTCGGGAAAAAAGATGGACTGGCCCCGTTTCTCCGAGATGGTTGTGCGGATGGAGCGGCAGATCGAACTGGTGAGGGAAATCAACGAATTGCGCAAGGCCGTGCCCACACCGTTCTCGCCACAGGGATTCATGCAGTTGCTGACGGCGGATTACCTTTTCGCCGGGCAGCCGGAGGCTATTGAGTATCTGGAAGCCCTGAAATTCGAACTGGAAGAAATGGTGCAAGCCGGAAAGGGTGCGGTGCCCGAAGAGCGGTTCCGGCTGATGAGTTTCTTCCTCCCCCCCATGTATCTGACGGCGTTCCTGGACCGTATTTCTCAGGAATATGGTGCTGTGAGTGTGACGGAGCCCTTCTTCACTTTCTGGGAAGAAGGCCATCTCGATCCCTCCGATCCACTGAAAAGTGTCGCCTTAAAATCTTACATGATCCCGGAGATGCGTATGTACGGTCCTCTGGATGACCGGGCGCTTAGCAGTATCAAAAAATGTGCCCAGGATTATCAAATCGACGGGGCTGTTTACTATGCGGATGTCGGCTGCCGGCATGCGTGCGCCACCATCAAGATATTCAAGGATTTACTCAACGAAATCGATGTGCCGGTTATGACCATCGATTGCGATGTGGTCGACCCTACCATCACTTCCGAAGAGGAGATCAGGGAAAAACTGGAACAGTTCTTTGAGCTTCTGGAGGGAGCCGGGAAAGCGGAGAGAAAAATCAGTTCCCCAGGCGGCACGGGTGCGGTCGGCGTGGATATCGGCAGCCTGAGCACTAAGGCGGTGCTTGTGTGCAATGGCTATGTCCAGGCATACAGTATTATCGATTCAGGCGATGACAGCGAAGAGACGGCCCGGCTGGCAATAACTCAAGCGCTTGATGAACAGGGGCTCCAGATTGGTGATCTTCCGATAATTACCACCGGAACCGGAAGCAGGTCCGTCATATTCGGTACCGCTTCTCAGGCCGTCAATACCTGCCTGGCCCGGGGAGTGCATCACCTTTTCCCATCGGTGCGAACGGTGATCAATCTGGGGGCTGAAACCAGTTCGGTTCTCAAGCTCGATGCACGGGGTCGATTACTGGCCTGGGAGAATCAGGACAAATGCGCCTCAGGCAGCGGGGTTTTCCTGCAGCAGATGTCGAAACTGATGGGCCTGCCGCTGGAGGAAATGTCGGCGCTTTCTCTGAAAGCGAACGCCCCGGCTGAAATTTCAAACACTTGCGCGGTGTTTGCTGAATCCGAGGTGATCTCCCACGTCCATCGCGTGCCGCCCACACCCATGCCGGATATCGCTGCCGGGATATACGATTCCATGGTGGGAAGGATTATGGCCATGTGTAAGCGGATCGGGATCGAGCGGGAGGTGGCGGTGGTGGGTGGGGTCGCTGGAAGTCAAGGGTTAATCCGTTTGCTGGAAAAGGCACTGGGATTTAAGTTAATGCTACCGGAAGAGCCGCAAATTGTAGCGGCCCTGGGCGCGGCGCTGATTGCGGAAGAACAGTAAGAAAATGATCGTTGCCGGAATTGATATAGGCTCGCGGGCTGCCAAGGGGATCCTGATGAAGGATAATGAAATCATTTCCTCCATCATCGGGGATACCCTGGCGGAAAGCGTGAGAACGTCCGAGACGACTCTGGCCGGGCTGCTGGCCGGAACCGGTGTTTTGAGGGCCGATATCGACTACATAGTCGCCACCGGATATGGCCGCGTACTGGTGCCTTTTGCCGATGAAAACGTTTCCGAGATCAGTTGCCATGCCCGGGGCATCAACTGGTATTTCCCTTCGGTGAGAACCATCCTGGATATGGGCGGACAGGATAATAAAGCCATAAGTTGTGATGGGAAGGGGCGGGTGGTGAATTTCGTGATGAACGATAAATGCGCTGGCGGTACGGGGCGCTTCCTGGAGATGATCGCCGAGGTGCTGGGTGTATCGCTGGCCCAGGCCGGGGAACTCGCCCTGCAAGCTGGGGGGGCTGTTTCTTTCAATACCGTTTGTGCGGTGTTTGCCAAGTCGGATGCTATCGCCTACCGTCGACAGGGTATCGACAAAGGCGATATTCTCGCTGGTCTGAACAACGCCATCTCGCAGCGCAGCCTTAACCTGCTCAAACGCGTAGGGATTCAACCTGATTTCAGCATTACCGGCGGGATTTCCAAGAACCGGGGATTGGTAGCAAAACTGGCTGAGCGGGTTGGATTAGCCCCCCTGTTGAGCGAGGATCCTCAGTTGACCGGTGCCCTGGGAGCGGCGCTCTTTGCCTCCGAAAGGCTGCAGGGTGGAACCATCGAGGAGATGAAAGTTCAGTACGGGTATTCCGATGGTACCGGCGATTACTTCATCACCATCGATACCGCGGGATGTGATGGCTGCGGTGAGTGCGTCCGAATTTGTCCTGAGAATGTATTTGAAATCTACTCGGCCCAGGGGGCGCAGCCAAAGGCGGGAGTGAGAGAGAAGGTCCGTAAGAAGCTGGGCCACGTTTGTCCCGGATTTCAAATTTGTTCTCGAGGTGAAGTCAACTGCCACGCGGCATGTCCGCATAACGCCATCAGCCACTCGTGGTAAATACGCCTGCAGCCGGCTTAGGTTTCCCCATCATCCTCGAGGTCAAGCTCTTCCAGGACTTCCCGGAAAGCCTCCGGCGGTTGATCGGTTTCCTTTTTGGCAGGCCAGTAGCCGGGGAGATCGGCCACCGGTTTAAGTTCGCCGGTCTCTGTATCGATAACCATCGCAGCCTGGTCGAGTACAGGTTCATCGACATAAATCGGGGCATTAAAGCGAAGTGCGATCGCCATGCAGTCGCTGGGACGCGAATCGATCCGTAATTCCTGCCCGGATTTACGCAGTATCATGATCCCGTAGAAGACATCATCTTTAAGTTCTGTAATGACTACCTGGTCCAGCGAAGCCCCCAGGTTCTCGATAATGGATTTGGCCAGATCGTGAGTAAGCGGACGTGGCATATCCACGTTTTCAATTGCGATCGCGATAGCATTGGCCTCCGCAGTGCCGATGAAAAGCGGCAGGTAACGCTCCCCGGTATCCTCCTTGAGCAGCACCACCCTGGAGTTATTGGTGGTATTCACCAGGATGTTCTCGACCTTCATCTCAATCATTTTGTCATAGATCCTTACAAAACTTAAGAATATTCAGGTCATTGCCAAAATAAAACTTGCTTCAACCCTACCACGTCTGCATCAGTGAGGTCAACCCGACCTGAAGGGGTGGGAATTGTAAGTGAATCGTGTATGGCAAGATGAAAACCATCTGCCTTTAGTGCGGTATCGAGGGCTCAAAGCATAATGAAGGCGCTATTGCAGGTCTTCCACCGTGACGGTCTTCT
>CAZDMY010000120.1:0-7317 GCA_964506405.1 uncultured Dehalococcoidia bacterium
CACTGGCGCACGCAAACCTGACATTGAATGCACCGTGATGCATCCCGTTCGACGATAAATTTCGGTTGTACCAGCGTTTTCATTTCTGACCTCTTATGAACTGATGACGGCTTTGTCCGGACTGCGCTGCAACCTGCCGATGACCGGTTGTCCGCCCGAGGGTATCCACGTACGGTCCAGGTCAGGCTCGACCAGCCGAATCGCCGATTCCTCGCTGGAGAGATAGATCATCGTTCCTTTCTCGCCAACTGTCAGCGGCCTCAGCCGGATCCGGTCCGTCAGACCGATCATCTCTCCGTTGTGAGCGATGATAACTGTGAACGGGCCGTTCATCAGAAGACTCGGATAGGTCTGCCGCAAAATACGGATCAACTTCCTCTCCCCCTCCGACATACGCTCGATCTGATCCCAGAAGGGAGGGGCGAATACTCTGGCAACGAATTCGATCGGAAGTCCGTGCCGGCGCACGAGCAAATCTACCGCATAGGCGATAACTTCGGTATCGGTGTGCATGGTGCAGATATACCCATGTTCCTCGAGATACCGCCGGTTAGTCCCATAGGACGATATCTCGCCGTTATGCACGACCGTCCAGTCCAGCACATTGAATGGGTGGGCTCCGCCCCACCAGGCATGGGAGTTGGTGGGAAACCGTCCGTGAGCCGTCCAGAGGTATCCTTTGTAATCCTCGAGACCGAAGAATTCAGCAATGTTTTCCGGGTAGCCGACGCCTTTGAAGACCCCCATATCCTTCCCGCTGGAGAAGACGAACGCGCCGTCGATCTGAGTATTTATTGCCATCACGCGCTCAACGATGTAATCAGTCTCGGCAACAATCTCAGGTTTCCGGTTTCCTGCTTTGAGAAAATACCGCCAGACGATGGGCGGATTGCTGATGCGCGGGGCCCGAAAAGTGGGGACCTCTTCAGCATGATCCATAATGAAATGCTCTTTCAGGAACGATTCAGTCTCTTCCCTCGATTGCTCGGTCTCGAACATCAGATGAAAGGCATAATGATCCGCGTAATCGGGATATATACCATAGACGGCGAAGCCGCCGCCGAGACCATTACCCCGAACGTGCATATTTCGGATGGCATCGATGACCGGCTTACCGGAGAAGGTATGGCCTGAAGTATCCATGGCTCCAAAGATAGAGCACGCCGCCATCACTTTTTCTTCGTTGTATGGATTCTGGATTCGTTCGAGATTTTTCATTATTCTATCCTTCGGTTACGGGTTCCTCGATTTTCTCCACTTCATGGAAAACGTGCAGCCGGCACAGGTCAGGCACTTCCAGCCGCTTCCTGAGGATATCTTCGGGTAGACTAATCAGCCCGAATTCCTCGCTCAGAAGGGAACCTTTCAGTCCGTCCAGATTCACCTGGTCTCGCATCAATCCGTAATAGATACCAGCCCTGGCGATATCCTTCACCATGACCATGCCGACGAGTCTATTGTTCTGAACAACGAATCTCTGATACCGGCCATCATCCTGGCTGGCAATCACCTCGCAACCGCTGTCGGAGGCGGGATTCACCATTCCGGCGGATACAACCGGCAGTCCGAAGTACTTCAGTGAATTCATAGCGGTGCCACCCCCATAGAGCGCTTCTTTACCGGCCATGTTGTATCCGGCAATGCGTCCCCCTATGTGAGCATTCGGCCAGATCGGCACCACCCGGTCACACTCATAAATGTAATCATAACTCTCGGCCACATCACCGCAGGCATAGACGCCGGGTGCGCTTGTTTCCATGTGCCGATCGACCAGGATACCCCGGTTGATCTGAATATCCGTTCCTCGAGCCAAATCTATCCGGGGCACCACCCCAATGGCAATGACAACCAGGTCGCAATCGATTCGTTCACCGTTATCGAGGATCACGCCCCCGGTTCTGGTATCGTCGGTTTCACTTCCGGTAATTTCCTTCACAGTGCGTCCGGTGCGGAATTGCACCCCCTCTCCCTCCAGGACCGCTCTTTCCATCAGGGCGGCCTGCTCGTCCAGCACTGCACCCAGAATGCGATCCATCAATTCGACGATGGTCACTTCCAGGCCCAGCTTCCGCAAGGCATCGGTAACACTGAGGCCTATCAATCCGCCACCGATCACCACCGCGGTTCGGGCTCCTGCCTGAACCGTTTCGGCAATGCCCCTGGCATCATCCAGGGTGGTGAAATTAAAAATGCCGGTTTTCTCATGGCCTGCCATTGGTGGTATTATCGGACTTCCACCGGTGGCCAGCAATAATTTGCCGTAGGCAACCTTTTGCCTATCCTCTAACTCAACTGCTTTTTCAGCGGTATTCAGGGAAACGGCATTTTTGCCGAAAACCACCTCTATCCCCATACGTTCGTAGAAATCAGGGGGCCTATACATAATTCCATTCAGATCCCGCTCGCCGGCCACGTATTCGGAAATGAGTGGCCGCGAATAAACCGGGTAGGATTCACCGGAAACCACCATAATGCTCCCGGTTGAATCAATCTCCCGAATAGCTTCAACAGCCCCTATACCCCCGGCTGAATTGCCGATGATAAGGTAATCAACCGGCATGGCATTCCTCCCAGACGAGAGCTTCATTGGGGCAATTGGCAACGCAGGCAGGCTGATCCAGATGGAAGCACAGGTCGCATTTGCTGGCCTTCTTACTTCCCCAATCCGGCGCAATCGCCCCGTAGGGACACGCCATTACACACGTCCAGCACCCGATGCATTTATCCATATCCACACGCACAATCCCCGTCTCTCTGTCTTTCGTGAGTGCACCGGTCAAACAGGAATAGACGCATACCGGTTCATCGCAATGGCGGCAGCCAATCGAAAATGACATCGGACCGCTTTCTTCTACATGGAGCCGGGGCAACGGCCTGGGATTTTCCCGCTTGTAAGCCTTGATGATGTCATGCGATTTCGAGTGCGCTACCAGGCAAAACACCTCACACAACCCGCAGGCCATGCAGTATTCCGGTCGCGCATATATTTTTCTACCATTCATCATAAATCCCCGTCATTTTATGTAGGTGGTAGGTAACTGTTTACCTACCTTGATTGAAAGTTTACCATTAACCAAATACATTGTCAAGGGGTTATTTTCCGATTTCTATAGGCAATTGTGTAGGCAATTTATGAAAGAAATTCCGTGAAATTGATATCCCCAAATGGTTGGAAATTCCTGTTTATGCTGTTATAATGTCTCGCAGTAGGAACCTTTAAGCTGGTCCTGCGAGGCTGGCAAGGAGTTATTGTGATATATCTGGATCACCGTTTATCGGATCGTATAACTGATCGTAAATTCCCCTTGTCTTTTTCCAGGGCAGGGGGATTTTTTTATAGTTCTCTGGTTTTCGTTGCGGTATATTCAGTTGGAGTAGGAGGTATTTGATGGATTTCATAAAGATCATTCCCTGCCTGGACATGAAAGACGGCCGGGTGGTGAAGGGCGTTCATTTCGTCGACTTAAAGGATGCGGCCGACCCGGTTGAAGCAGCCAAAGCATATTCCGAGGACGGTGCCGACGAGATCGCTT
This sequence comes from uncultured Dehalococcoidia bacterium, assembly GCA_964506405.1. Taxonomy (GTDB): domain Bacteria; phylum Chloroflexota; class Dehalococcoidia; order SZUA-161; family SpSt-899; genus JBGLNL01. The sequence continues at coordinate 3,534 of CAZDMY010000120.1, forward strand.
TTCTGGATATTACGGCCACAATAGAACAGCGTAGAACCATGTTCGAAGTCCTGGAAGAGGTAACCCGGGTGGTCAAAACACCGGTAACGGTAGGAGGAGGGATCCAATCAGTCAGCGACATCCATCAGGCGTTGGAATCCGGCGCCAGCCATGTATCGATTTCCAGCGCCGCATTCCGAGATCCCGGCATGGTATCGGAAGCAGTTCGTGAATTCGGCTCTGAAAAGATCGTCATTGCCATAGATGCCGATAAGAACACATCACTTCCCTCGGAACGAGAGGTCTATATCGATGGCGGGCGCACTGCTACCGGTAAGGATGCTGTGGAGTTTGCCAAAGAGATGGCGGAAATCGGCGTCGGGCAAATCCTTCCCACCAGCAAAGCAACCGATGGCACTAAAGAGGGCTTCGATCTGCATCTGACTCGTTCTATTGCTGAAGCGACCCGGCTACCGGTGATTGCCAGTGGTGGTGCCGGAACTCTGGAACATTTCTACGAAGCGGTAGTGGAGGGGAAGGCCCAGTCGGTGCTCGGGGCCAGCGTGTTTCATTTCGGTACTTTCACCATCACAGAAGTTAAGGAATACCTTAAATCCCGTGGAATTTCAGTAAAACTTTAATGCGGAATATATACGTTTGATTGAGCTTTCGAAGCTTTTTGAGGAGGAATTGAATGCCAAGACGGGACGATATCAAAAAGGTAATGATCATCGGTTCGGGGCCGATTGTTATAGGACAGGCCTGTGAATTCGATTATTCGGGAACTCAGGCCTGTAAGGCATTACGTTCACTTGGCTATAAAATCGTCCTGGTCAATTCAAATCCGGCCACCATTATGACCGACCCCGGTATGGCGGATGTCACGTATATCGAACCACTGAATGTGGAAACAATGTCCCGCATAATTGATAAGGAACGGCCTGATGCGCTGCTTCCCAACCTTGGCGGACAATCCGGTCTGAACCTTAGTTCCGAGCTTTACAAGGCCGGTGTTCTTTCTAAATACGGGGTAAAAATTATCGGGGTGGAAATTGATGCCATCGAGAGGGGCGAGGACCGGACAGAGTTCAAGAAAACCATGGATAAACTCGGAATCGAGATGCCGAAGAGCGAGGCAGTATACACTGTGGAGGATGCCGAGAAAACAGCCGCCGAACTGGGATATCCGGTCGTTGTTCGGCCCGCCTACACCATGGGTGGAACGGGCGGTGGACTTGTCTATAATTTTGAGGAATTGCGCACGGTTGCCAGCCGGGGCATTGCCGCCAGCCTAATCGGACAGATACTCATCGAAGAATCCGTCCTCGGATGGGAGGAACTGGAACTTGAGGTAGTGCGCGACTCCAGGAATCAGATGATCACCGTATGCTTTATCGAAAACGTTGACGCCATGGGGGTGCACACCGGCGATTCTTATTGCACTGCGCCTATGCTTACCATCACCCCCGAACTCCAGAAGCGGCTTCAGGAATACTCATACAAGGTAGTTGAATCCATCGGCGTTATCGGCGGTACCAATATCCAGTTCGCTCATGATCCCCAGACAGGCCGGGTGGTCATAATCGAGATCAACCCGCGCACCTCCCGGTCTTCCGCACTGGCATCCAAAGCTACCGGTTTCCCGATCGCTCTGATCTCTTCGCTCCTGGCCGGCGGCCTGACCCTGGATGAAATTCCCTACTGGCGCGAGGGCACGCTGGAGAAGTATACGCCATCCGGCGATTATGTGGTAGTGAAGTTCTCCCGCTGGGCCTTTGAGAAATTCCGCGATGCGCAGGATAAGCTCGGTACGCAGATGCGTGCCGTCGGCGAGGTGATGAGCATCGGGAAAAATTATAAGGAAGCATTTCAGAAAGCAATTCGTTCGCTGGAACGGGGCCGCTACGGTCTCGGCTTTGCTAAGGATTTCAATCAGAAAAGCCTTGATGAACTCATGGAGATGCTAAACGAACCTTCCAGCGAGCGGCAGTTCATCATGTACGAAGCCCTGAGAAAGGGGGCAGATGTAGCAGAGCTCTACCGGAAAACGTATATCAAACCGTGGTTTATCAACCAAATGAAAGAACTTGTCGAACTTGAAGAACAAATACTCAAATATAAAGGGGCCTCCTTGCCCGATGGTCTGCTCATGCAGGCAAAAAGGGACGGCTTTGCGGATCGTTATCTGGCCTTATTGACCCAAAGTGATGAAAAACAAATCCGCAGGCAGAGAACGGCCCTTGGGATCACGGAAGGATGGGAACCGGTTCCGGTCAGCGGGGTTGAGAATGCTGCCTACTATTTTTCCACCTATAACGCACCGGATGCCACCACCGCCGGCACCGGCCGGAAGATTATGGTACTGGGTGGCGGACCTAACCGTATCGGGCAGGGTATTGAGTTTGACTACTGCTGTGTACATGCCGCGTTCGCTCTGAGAGACGAAGGATATGAGACCATCATGGTCAACTGTAATCCGGAAACCGTTTCCACCGACTATGACACATCTGACAAACTCTATTTCGAGCCGCTGACCGTCGAGGACGTGTTAAGCATCTACGAAAAGGAAAGGCCGGAAGGCGTGGTGGTCCAGTTTGGCGGGCAAACCCCCCTCAACATTGCGCGGGAACTGGAAGAGGCCGGAGTAAGAATTCTGGGCACCAGCCCCGACACCATTGACCTTGCCGAGGATCGCGATCGTTTCCGCCGGATGATGGACCGGCTGGGCATCCCGATGGCAGAATCCGGCATGGCCAGTAATTATGAGGAAGCGCTGAGAATCGCGGCTCAGATTGGTTATCCATTAATGGTTCGGCCATCGTATGTTCTGGGGGGAAGAGGGATGGAAGTAGTTTATGATGAAGAATCGCTGCGCGAATATCTGGAAGCAGCGGTGAAAGTTACTCCGGACAGGCCGATCCTGATAGACAGATTCCTGGAAAACGCCATCGAAGTCGAAGCGGACGCAATCTCCGACGGCACCGATGTATTCGTCCCGGCGATTATGGAACATATCGAACTGGCCGGGGTTCACTCGGGCGATTCCGCGTGTGTCATTCCGCCGGTCAGCATCCCTGAAAAGCACTTGGATACCATCAACGACTACACCCGGAGAATCGCCAGGGAGTTGCATGTGATCGGTCTTATGAATATGCAGTACGCCATTTGTCATGACGTAGTGTATGTTCTCGAAGCCAATCCACGGGCTTCCCGTACAGTGCCGATCGTCTCAAAAGTGTGTGGGCTCTCCATGGCGCGGACGGCTACGCAGATAATGCTGGGCAAGAAACTGGACGAACTGGATTTAAAAATCAACCGGATTCCTCATTTCGGCGTGAAGCAGGCGGTATTCCCGTTCCCCATGTTCCCTGAGGTTGATCCGATTCTCGGGCCGGAGATGCGATCCACGGGTGAGGTACTGGGCATTGCCGATTCATTTGGAATGGCACTCTTCAAATCAGAGGAGGCTACTAAGTCGCCTTTGCCAACCGGTGGGACAGTCCTTATCACCGTCGCGGAAAAGGATAAAGCCGGTGTAACGGAGATGGCCCGGCATTTTGCTGACCTCGGATTTAAAATCAAAGCTACCGAGGGAACCTTTAACCTTCTGGAGCAGGCCGGTATTGCAGCGGAGCATATTCTGAAAATGCATGAAGGCCGGCCCAATATCGTCGATGGAATTATGAACGGGGAAATTCAACTGATCATCAATACCCCCATCGGGAAAAAGAGTCTGTATGATGATTCCTACATACGCAAAAACGCCATCAAATATGCGATACCCTATATTACGACGCTTGCCGCC
>CAZDMY010000121.1:0-1213 GCA_964506405.1 uncultured Dehalococcoidia bacterium
AAAGCAGACCATCAGGTGGGATCCGTTTAAATAGGACTTAGCTGTTATTCCCGGCTCTGCGGAAGATAGTGCTTTTTGCTTTTAGCGAACTGCCTGGGCATGACAAGCCAGCCACACGCGTACTCGTGTCATTCCGGACTCCGATCCGGAATCCAGGTGGCGGGATGAGGGCAACCCCGTCTGGCATTTTTCCCCTGCTATCCCCTCTGGATTCACGCCCAGGCGCATCTACGACTGAATCAAGTTCAGAATGACACGTGTTTGAAGTGCCTTTGCCAGGAGCCCAGCGCTGTTATAATATGTCATCACGAGGCGCCCGGCGAGGCGACGTGGTGATCTCCCTGACTGACAGGGAGCTTGTCACGCCCGCCGCAGGTGGCCTCGCGATGACATTCGATTAATGTTAGCCTTTGTTGCTCTCAGTGTCCCACCGGGCGCAACTAAGTGAAGCTCCGTCTCCATATACTTAACCCTCAGAAATCCGTAGATATACGGATATACTTTTTGGGCATTGCTCGTCTAATCTAGTAATATCATTTAATTCTCCGTTAATCCTTCAATTAGCATTAGCTATTCCTTAAAAATATTAGATATAGGTTCGAGACTGTTGCTTTAGCAAGCATATCATGATAACATCCAATGCAGTTGCATCTTTTTAATAGAAAGGGATGAACGATTTCGTGACAACGAAAATAAAAGTCGAAAACCTTTATAAAATATTTGGGGATTCTCCTCAGCAGACCATCCAACGCCTTCGAGATGGCGCTACTAAAGAAGAGATTCTGGCAGAGACCGGCGACATTGTCGGGATGGCCGATGTGTCATTTGAGGTGGGAGAGGGTGAGATCTTCATGGTCATGGGCCTTTCCGGTTCCGGCAAATCCACGCTTATCCGCTGTATCAATCGGCTTATTGAACCCACCGCCGGCAAGGTGATCATAGACGACGAGGATATCACGCACGTCTCCAGAGACCGCCTGAGGCAGATCCGCCGCACCAAATTTTCCATGGTGTTTCAGCATTTCGGGTTGTTCCCCCACCGGACGGTTCTTCAAAATGTGGAATACGGGCTGAAGGTTCGCGGTGTCGGATCGGAAGAACGCAGGCTGAAAGCGCTGGATGCACTTCAACTGGTCGGACTTGAGGGATGGGGAGATCGTTACACCGGAGCCTTAAGCGGCGGGATGCAGCAGCGGGTTGGACTGGCCCGTGG
>CAZDMY010000121.1:1223-7280 GCA_964506405.1 uncultured Dehalococcoidia bacterium
ACTGGCTACCGACCCGGAGGTCCTGTTGATGGACGAGCCCTTCAGCGCGCTGGATCCTCTCATTCGGCGAGATATGCAGGGGGAGTTAATACAGCTCCAGAAGGCTGTTAAGAAGACTATTCTGTTTATCACTCACGATCTGAACGAAGCGTTACGGTTGGGCGACCATATTGCAGTGATGAAGGGGGGGCGTATTGTTCAACTGGGTCCTCCTAATGTGATCGTAGATCAGCCCGCCGATGACTATGTGTCAGCGTTTATCAGGGACGTCGATCGAGGCCGGGTGTTGACGGTTGGTTATGCCATGAGGGAACCGCAACCGTTACTTCTGGAACAGGACAATATTCGATCTGCGATGGCCCGGCTTAGAGAATTGGGACGCGATGGTTTGTACGTGGTCGATGATAATTCCGTTCCGATAGGCCTGGTAATCGATGAGGATGTCGCTCAGGCCTTGCGTTCTGGACAACGTAAATTGGCAAATATCATGAGGACCGAATTTCCGACCACCACGGAAGATACCCTTCTGGGCGATATTTACGGACTGTCCTCAACCGGAATCCCGATCGCTGTTGTGGATGAAAACAATCATCTGAAAGGAGTGATTAACCAGTTCGATGTACTGGCATTAGTTGCGATTGACACAGAAGCGGAGGGAAATGGGGAACAACCGTCAGCCGCCATGCAGGATCGTGATGCGTCGCCGGATACTCTTGAGGGACGTCTTGCTCAGAATATTGAGGTGGAAGAATAATGGCAGAGCCTTTTCCCTTCGATTTCTATACCATTCCCGCCCGAGATTGGTTTGACGACCTCACCGAATGGCTGGTCGATAATTTCAACGCAGTATTCGAGGTTATCGAATGGCCGATTGACAAGGTTCTATATGGCATTGAAGATTTCTTAATGTGGCTCCCGCCATTGGCGTTTCTGGGCATACTGTTTATTGTGGCCTGGCGTATTGCCGGTTGGAAGGTATCCGTCTCAAGCACCGCTGGATTCGCCTTGATTGGATTCCTTGGCTGGAGCTTCTGGGAATATCTCATGACCACCCTGGCAGTAATATTCACTGCGGTGGTTTTTTGTGCAGTAGTCGGTATTCCCTTAGGCATCATCGCGGCGCGCAGCAATCGATTCGAATCGTCCATGCGGCCGGTGCTGGATGCGATGCAGACCATCCCTCCGTTCGTTTACCTCGTTCCCGTCGTTATGCTGTTTGGGATCAAACTGGTTCCGGCCACTATTGCCACCATTATTTTTTCCATGCCGCCCATCATACGATTGACCAATTTGGGGATACGGCAGGTGGACGTCGAACTGGTAGAAGCGGCTTATGCTTTCGGCTCAACACCCTGGCAGGTATTAAGGGAAGTTCAAATGCCCCTGGCAATACGTACCATCATGGCCGGCTTGAACCAGACGTTGATGCTGGCCCTTTCAATGGTTGTTATCGCTGCTCTCATAGGCGCTAGAACGTTTGGCGAACCGATTGTTCGCGGATTGAACAACCTGGAAATCGGACTGGGGGCATCCGCGGGGATCGCGGTGGTGATCCTTGCCATCGCCCTGGATCGTATCACCCAGGCACTTGGTAAGCCGGCGAATGCGGACCGGAAATCATTGCTTGATTATACAAAAGGTTTTGGGCGTTTTATGATTCGATCACAAAAATCCAAGGAAGGGAGGTGATACACCGGCGCATAAATCGAATGAATACCCGGAATCAAACGGAATACTCGTTAGAATACACACAATGTTAAGATAAGGGAGGAAATACATGACGTACGAGAAGTTGACAAAATTAATGGGAGTGCTTTTAGCAGTTGTCCTGGTAGGGACGCTGGGACTGGGAATGTTAGGCTGCGGAGACGATGATGACGATGGTGGTGGAGACGGTGGTGGCTTGCCGGGTGACGGAGTGAACGTATCGCCGGGACGGGCAACATGGAATACAGGCTATTTCCAGGCCGAAATAACGGTACTGGCCCTGGAAGAGCTTGGATACAACGTCGAGAGGCCAACCGAACTGGATAACTCGGCCTTCTACGTATCGGTCGCCCGGGGCGACCTGGATTATTGGCCGAACGGCTGGTTCCCGCTTCATAACACCTATCTAACCGACGATGTCAGAGCCAAAGTGAGCCTGGTTGGATACCTGGCCAAAGGCGGTGCACTTCAGGGCTATCTGATCGATAAAGCAACTTCCGAAGAATATAACATCACCAATATTGATCAATTCAAAGACCCTGAAATAGCAAAGCTTTTTGATTCTGATGGAGACGGCAAAGCGGATCTAGTCGCATGCCCTCCAGGCTGGGGTTGCGAAAAGGTTATCACCCACCATATGGATGCCTATGATTTGAGCGACACTGTCGAACCGTTGTCTATCGATTATGCCATCGGCATGGCCGACGCGATCACCCGGTATGAAAACGGTGAATCCATCTTCTTCTATACATGGACTCCCAATTGGACGGTGAATGCGCTGGTGCCGGGTGAAGATGTGGTGTGGCTCGAAGTTCCTTACCCGGATCTGCCGGAAGAACAGAAGGATCTGGAAGATGCTACCAGTTTGCCTGGTGTTGTAGGGTGCGTTGACGATCCATGTGAGATGGGCTGGCCGGCAAATGATATCCGTGTAGTGGCTAACAAGGATTTCCTTTCCGATAATCCTGCAGCTAGAGCCCTATTTGAAGCCATGGAAATCCCGCTGGAGGATATCTTCGCACAAAATGCAAAGATGAACGAAGGTGAGAACTCCGAGGAAGACGTTATTCGCCATGCTGAGGAATGGGTCGAAGCCAATCAGGCTATGTTCAATGCCTGGGTTTCACAGGCAATGGCAGCGACTGAGTAGGGACCTGATAGCTCCAACAAAGCGTGCAAACGGGGCAGGATCAAACGATCCTGCCCCGTTTCTTTCATAATTCATCCCGTTGCCCGCTTCAACGAGACAACGCTCAGGCTCAGGAAAACCAGCGCGAAAGCCAGCAGGACCACAAGTTCCGGCCAGATGTCTACGATCCCCCACCCGCGGACGATCACCGACCGCATCGCCTCAACTCCATAAGTCGGGGGAATGGCATAGGAAACCGGTCTGAGGAAGTTCGGGATCGCCTCAAGAGGCCAGAAAATACCCGAAAGCAGAAAGGTGGGCAGGATGATCAGTGGCAGAAACTGAACGGCCTGAGCCTCCCGCCTGGCTGCCGCCGAAAGAAGAATTCCCAGGCTGACGCTCACCATCGCTAGAAGCGCGACGATCAGGTAGGCAAGAAATGCATTGCCGACAATAGTGATATCGAATCCCAGCGTTCCCACAATCAAAAGCAACGAAGCCTGGACCATTCCGATAATCCCAAACGCCACAGCGTAACCGGCTACGATCTCGCTTTCCCTCATCGGAGAGGCCTTCAGTCGCTCCAGAGTACCGCGCGTTCGCTCTCCCACGAAAGCCAGCAGAGTCAGGATGGTGGTCAGCATGAAAACGGCAAACGCCATGATGCCGGGCACGAAGAAATCGATGAACTCGGCGTTCTCACCGTAAACAGGAGATTCCTCAACGGCAACCGGCATCTGCCCGCCCAATTCTTCGATCGTCTCACGGATCGCCTGCTGCACCGAGGTGGCGATAGCGCTCGCTACGTTTACGTTGCTCTTATCTGCCATCAATTGAATAGTAGCGCCATCAGCCGAACCGCCTTGCATCCGTGAAACGATGGCCTGTGAGAACCCTTCCTCAAACAGGATCACTGCCCAGGCCTCGCCGTTTTCAACTTTATCTATGGCTTCAGCTTCACTCCCGATGCTTTGATCAATGCTGAGGGTGCTATCCTGCTCAAGCTGTTGAATGATCCTGCCGGCAAGCTGGCCATCATCCAGATTCACCACGATCACCCTGGCATCCTTAACCTCGCCACTGAAGGCCAGGCCGAACAGGGTCATGGCCAGGATCGGGGCAATCAGGATCAGGGCAACGGTTCGCCGATCATGCCTGAGGCCGCGGAATATTCGTTTGGTGATCGCCAGCGAGCGTTTAATCCGCATCGTGTCCTCCTCTCCTGGCGAGTGCCAGGAAGGCGTCCTCAAGTGAATGGGTACCCGTGTCTTCAATGATCTTTGCCGGCGTTCCCTCGGCGATTAACCGGCCCTGGCGCATCAGGCCGATTTTTTTACACCGGTGTGCCTCATCCATGTAGTGGGTGGTGATCACCACGGTCACGCCTTTGCTGCCTAGTTCATCGAAAAATTCCCAGAACGAAGCGCGCAGTTCCGGGTCCACCCCGACGGTGGGCTCATCCAGAAAAAGCAGTTCCGGATTATGGATCATGCTGCACACCAGCGAGGCCCGGTGCTTCATCCCGCCGCTGAGATTGGCCACTGGCGTATTGCGCCATTTCTCCAGGTCTACGAACCGAAGTAATTTCCTTTCTTCCTGATCGATTTGCTCGCGGTTGAGGCCGTAAATTTCGCCAAATAGCCGGACATTATCATGGATGCTCAGTTCCAGGTAAAGAGCCATCTCCTGCGGCATGTAACCAATTCTTGCTGGAATACCGGCATGTCCCACTTGTTCCCCTAAGAGATAGGCTTCTCCGCCGGTCGGTTTCAGCAGATCGCACAACATCTTGATGGTGGTCGTTTTCCCCGATCCGTTCGGACCGAGCAGCCCATAGGATTGCCCGTATTCGATCTTAAGATCCAGCCGATCCACTGCCGTAAAACTGCCGAAACGTTTCTCCAATTGCCGGGTTTCAACTGCAAATTCACCCCGTACTTCATCCATCGGTCACCTCTTCAATCCATCAAGGACAATTCCCGACAAATCCTGAGCTAATCGTTTGGGTTCGGATTTTCTTACCGGGCTTTTCTCTTTTTCGATGCTGTACAGCAGTATGAATCCAAGCCCCATCGCAGCGATTGCACGGGAAACGATGGCCGGATTGACAGCCCTGATCTTCCGGTTTTTCATACCGTTTGCGAGGTATGACTGGATTTTTCCTAAAATCGGATTCAGTATGGTATCGATATACTGCTCTCGCACGTCGGGATCTCGCTGCACCTCACTGAGCATAAACAGGATGTGATCGGCCATTTCAAAACCGAATTTAATCCGGTCTTCAAAAAAGGCATCCAGAAATGAGCTATCCCCTTCCAATTCAGCGGTCTCCAGTAACTCTAGGAACGGATCCGTGAAGAAGCGATCGGTCATCAAGGCCACCAGCAGTTCCCGTTTGCCCGGGAAATAGTTATAAATCGTTCCGACAGCTACACCTGCCTCTCTGGCAATATCCGGCACCGTGGTATCTCCATATCCCTTTCGAGTGAAGGTGGCCAGCGCCGCATCAAGTATCTTTTGTCTCTTAGGTCCCTTAAGGTATACCCTCTTATCATGCTCTGAATCCATAACACCTCCCATAAAAGAATGAATGTTCATTCATTTATCACTATGATATTCCATTTTGTCCGGTCTGTCAAGGATGAAAAATCGGTTACAGCATAACTGTTTTCGCATACTTTTCGTTTACTGCGGAAGGCATAAAGCAATATAATGGGGATACGTAAATATAGAAGCAATGATACAATGGGAGTATACAACCGCTTGAAGAGGCTTTTGTATTTTGCATGAATTACCTGTGATCCAGAGCCTGTTCGATATTTGCTTGAAGCATGCCCGGTCCAATAATGCCCGGAAAATCCTCTCCGTTAACATCAAAGTAGGCGAGGCGAGCGATTTGCAGGAAGAATGGATTCAACGGTACTACGAGTTTCTGTGCAAAGATACAATTGCCGAAGGCTCAAAACTTGTCATCGAACGTGTGCCTTTATTCGTCAGGTGTAAAAACTGTGAAGAGGAATTCCATGTCGACCTTCGCAGGGAGTAAAAGGTTCAGTGCCCGAAATGCAGTGGCACGAGCTTCGGTTATGTATCCGGGCGCGAATATAGCGTGGAGAGTATAGAGATCGTATAGGCACGGTAAATGAATTACCCAATATGATTAGGAGCAAGGCTGTGTCCCGGGAGGTGTAATTATGGATGAAATACGGCTGATCGAGGTC
>CAZDMY010000122.1:0-7269 GCA_964506405.1 uncultured Dehalococcoidia bacterium
GCTGAACCCTTTTCCCGCCGAAGCTAAGCCAAAATCCAAACTGTAGAACTTCGGTCTCACCGTTTTCATTCCACCATCTGGTCGCCCGGATAAAGAGCATTCCATCAATCTCTTCCCAAAGATCACCTTTATCGATCATATCCATGAATGCGTCATGAACATCGGAACCGATAAACCTGGCCTCATATCCGGCATTCCGGTAGTCCGCGACGAATTTCTGCATGGGTGTCGGGGGATACAGGTAATCACAATCTTTTAAGCTCTCTATCTGAGAACTCCAGATAAATGAGAAGTCGGTAATATAAGCTCCCGCAAACTCGAACTGTTCCGGATGAGCCTTAGCATAAGCTTTCACCGCATCAAGAAAAGGTGGACTATAGGCATCTGCCCAGGCAGCCCCGCCTACACGGGCTGGCCCTTTTTGCTTATAATCCCAATCATTTTCAGCAATCCATTTCAACAATGTATAGGCATCGTATTGAGGTACATTACCCACGCTAAAAACGTACCCCGCAGGCAGGAGTTCTTCGATATCAACACTGGCACAGATTACCAGGAAGTGATCCTTGTCGGCTAACGGTTTAAGTCTGATGCCACTTCCGGGTACGGGCGTCCAGATTAGATCTGCGTTCTTCCACCTTAGATACTCATACCCGGATATGTCTTTTCCGGCTTCAAACTGATTGTCATAATCGACTACCTCAACCGTAACTCCGGGAATGAGGTCTTCGTTGTTGAAATAATTCACCATGTCTTTAAGGGCGATGGATATTATGCTCATTGATGTTGCTGCCACTCCGGTGAAATCCGATAGATTGCCGATAGTGACTACGATATCCTCCTGAGGCAGTTCATCGGAAGGAGGTTTTCCACCAGGAGCTGATGATGAATCGGACCCATTGCATCCGGGTATTAACAGTAGTGACAAGAACGAACTCAGAATGATTGTGAAACCCAGCTTGACAGAATGCCTCATAATGCCCCCTCAAAGACTCGGGTTTTGTCTTGCTTACCTTCTAAGTTTCAACTAAATGAATGCCCAGTAACTGACATAGATCACCAAGTGGTTCAACATGGTCACCGAAGACCACAACCTGATGATTGCCCGGTGCGTTGTGAAAAAACCTTCGCGCATCCTTCACTTGAATGTCCATTGTTCCTCTGTCAAGCAACGTTTCGCGAAAATCAACGATTTCTCCTGCAGTGGCGTACATTCGGTCGAGATCTCGGGCAAACCGAGCGATTGTTACCGATTGCCCTGTTTCGATAACTGGAAGAGATGTCAACCCGGATCCGCTGAAGAACTGTCCGCTGTAAGAATGGACCAATTTGTATGGTCGGGGAGGCTGATCCAGTCCCGGCATCCTCGAGGGCGTGCAACCGTGAGAGATCATGATAATGTTGCTGGAAGGATCCGCCCGAGCCACATTTCCCATGTAAGCAGGTTTGTTTGTCAGATGGCCCAGTATGATCATAGTCACCAGCGCTGTGATATCCGATTCGCAGGCTGCCGGTATGCCTCGATCGCGAAGCTGCGAGAGAGCAAAACAGTGAGGAACCAAACCACCCATGTACATCAATTGCAGGCATCCGATCGCTACGGCATTGGTTCCGGTCGACCGCAGGTAATTGTCGATAACCAGGGACACTTTGGCCACCTGATGCATCTCTTCCGGTGACGGACCTTCCACTTCGGTTGCCCCGGCAAGCCATGATTGTACCAGGTTATCTGCTTCGGATTCCCTGATTTTACCCACATCCTCTACGAATTCGGCTGAGGTTACCGGGATGACCTCTATTCCCAGTTTCTGCTTGAGTTGATCGGGGTTGGGAAGATGCTCCCAGTGACCATCCAAGGTTGCCGGAAGCCCAATATGAACAATCCTGGTGCCCGTAATCCGTTTTTTAGCTGATAGTATTCGGATATGGGACTTCACCTCTTCATAATCGAGGCAGAAGTGGAGGTTTTCCCGGGATTCTCGCTCTTCGACCGGGAAAGCATAGAGTCCCATCATCGGGGTATACTCGCCGCTGAATGCGATGATCGGCAACGAATGATTCAGTATTTGTTCCAGGGCAGGCGTTAGACCGATAACATATACAAACAAAGCATCCGCATCAGCGATGTTTTCGTTAAGACCGTCGATGTCTCCTTCCTGCCGAATAACCGAGATGTCGAGTAATGCGGTGTTCGAATCCAGGCTTTTTCGGATTTGTGCATCGATACCCTCGATCGTAGATAAGATGCTTTCTTCTTCGGTGCTTAACTGAAGAGAACCATCCGGTTGCGGAATCAACGGCCACATCGGACCGACAACGATCACAGGTTTTACCTTAAACTCCACTATCCTTCCTAATTTAGTACCAAAATGATTGCCATTTGGCTAATCGAGTTTGAACTCCCACTGACACTCAATCGGACCAAGCGCAGGCCAGTCGGTTTCTTTCATCAATTCGTAAACCAGTGCGCTTGCCTGCTCGCCATCGGTGATCTTTTCCTCGTTCCAGATCTCCCACCCGTTTCGCTGACGTCTGGGCGTTTTTTGAGGCATCACCTTAATCGCCGGATTGATAACACTGGCCACAGTTGGGAATCCATCTCCACAGATGCCATTACAAAGGTGTTCCTGATGGACCGTCCGGCCATATTTCTTGCAATAATCGATCGATCGGCATTTGTTAACCGTCAGTATACCATGTTTGCTGTCTTTTAAATCGAACTCCACTTCCGGCATTTTACCGATGCGCCCGCTCATTACCTGCAGGCACTTGAAAAGCGTTTCAACATCGTCGCCGGCAATTCCGTATCCCTCCATCGTCATACCCGTATCTGTAATCAGGCTCCGGATCGACTGCTCCCTGTCGAGCGCATAAGCCGTTTCGGTACCGAGTCGAACATCCGTCCAGGCAGCGTATTGGCTGGTTAACGCCGATTCGTGCTTTCCGGCAGCTTCGATGATCCCGGCCAGCACTTTTTTTGAAAACTTTTTGGCGTTTTCGTCGGTGTTCCGGCCGGGCAGGAATGGACCGCTGTAATCATCCAGCTCCGGCCCGGAATAATCATCCAGCCTGGTAGTTTCGATCTTCCCCGTTCGGCCCGGCATGAAGAAGTCGCACATACACGGCATGGGATCCTGCTCTATGGTTTTTTCGAATCTGGGCATCTTGAGGGTCACCGATTGCATATGCGGATTGTACCAGCGCCCGATTTGTTCAAATCCGTGAAGGCATACTTCGTTGCAGACCAGTTCCATGAGATCAAAATCTCCGCTGCCCCAGCACATGTCATAGAGAACGCACTTATGGATGGTGGCCCGTCCGTGACAGGGATTGTTATCGACCAGTTCCAGGGTGGTATCGATGATGCCCTGCTGTCCGACATCCCACTGCATGGACTTGAGCAATCCGATTAAATCTCGATCGGGGATCCCCACGCCTGCTGCAACATATCGCTCTTCATAATCCAGAGTCTTGGCGCGAATCCAAACATCTCTCGTTATCTGCTTGGCAGCTTCAGGCCCGACTTTTTCCAGCAGCATGTAATACCATTCGCCCATCCTCAGCGCAAAGCACATGCTGGATGAATGCCACATTTTCACCAGAACATCCTTATCGAAATCCTGCAAAGTGATTTCAGGATCGAACGGAACTGAGTACTCTTTGAGATCTGCCATAACTATCCCCCCTGATTTTCCAACTTGTTTTGAGACACGCGTCTCAATGTGGATATTATAGCATTTTTACGACACATGTCAAGACAGATGTCTCATTTTGTGTTATAGTTATGCTTGAAACTGGAGGATCAATGGATGCTTTTACCTTGAATAAGAAACCTAATCGGGCTCGGCAGGATCGAAGAAAAAATATACTGGCAGCGACGCGTGAGATCATTTCCCATAAAGGGAGCGATGACTTCAACATGCAGGATATCGCCCAAAAGGCCGGAGTTTCCCGGGCGACGCTTTACAGGTATTATGCAGATCGAGACCATTTGATAAACGATATGGCTGTAGACTGGGGACTTTCCCTAATCGAACGGTTGCGGAGTACAAAGCCACCCGGCAAAACCATCGGTGAAAAGCTGACAGCCGTATTTACCAGTCTTTTAGAGGAAGCGGATCGGAACCCGAATTTGATAGCGATCATTCTCAGTGTTCTTATCTCTCCAGATTATGACCTGGTTGCATCTCATGTTGATGTCGAACAACTGCTTCCTTCCCTACTAAACGTCGTCATCGATGAATCTGAAGTCAACGACCCGGATTTTATACTTGGCACACTTGGCCGCCTGACACTGGCAAATCTTCTGTATCTGAATTCGGGGCGAAGTGACTTGCCGGAGGCGGTCGATAATATGGCCGAGAATGCCAGATTGTTATTTGGTGACGAGCTTTGGAATCGATCGATAGTGTAAGGGCAGCTTCAAAACCTGCCCCCTGCCCTGCCCGGGCATCAGCCGGGGATACTATAATTCTGAAAGAGGCTTTTCCCAAAGACAGATAACTAGGGTTCCGTCTTTACCGGAATCCAGTCACTTGCCGTAACCAGGGTTTGCTGGTCTGCGTCCGCTTCCGACATGATGAAGTAATTGTAGCTGTTTCTTTTATTCCTGCTGAAGTTAGCCCATTCCAAACCGTCGACAGTAAAAGAAAAATTCTGAGCAGCCCAATATACGGATTGAGAATCTACGTTTTCCGGCCCGTACTGCTCGGATGCGTCCTTGATGATCTCACACATCAGCGCGAAGAGTCCGGCGGTGATATACGATCGCCCAGCTCGTTTCAAATCCCGCATTCTACTCTCATCCGGATGAGCCTCCTGCATCACCTGGCCGACTAACTGGTGAAACTCGTCCATCTCCTGGTCCCACCACCTGGCATTCATGGCAAACAGCGTTCCATCGATTTTGTTCCACAGATCTGCATCCGATACCATACCGAGGAAAGCCGTCTGGGGCTCACTGGCAAGGAACGTCGCTTTTTCAAGACCGGCATCGGCATAGTCACTGGCGAACATATGCATGATTGAGGGAATGAAAATATAATCACAGTCTTTCAAGCCTTCGACTTCAGCTTGCCAGGAAAAGGTGAAATCGGTCAAATACCCGTCGATCCAGGTATACTGTTCAGGATGTGTATTGGTATACTCGTGCGCCGCTCTGAGAATGATATCAGTTGCACCATCTTTCCAGCCAGCGCCCCCCAGTTTTGCAGGACCGTTTGTATGATAATCCCATTGAGTCTCGGCGATCCATTCGAGCTGTGTATAGGCCAGCTCCTCCCACAGGCAGGCCCAGGCAAACGTATAGCCGGGTGGATACAGGAACTCTCGTTCCGCATTGGCCGTGAAAAACATTAGCTTGTCCTCATTTATGAACGGATCCAAAACCCCCGGAGTAATCGGCAAGAACGATGTAAGCACATCAATGTTTCGATTCTTGAGCCATTTATATCCGGGGATGAGCCGGCTGGTACTGTACTGCGTATCATATTCTATAATCTCTAACTTAACTCCCGGAATAAGATCGTTGTTGTTGTAATACTCGATGGCATCCTCAAGTGCCAGGTCGATGTATTGCATCGCCTGGGCTGCCGGTCCGGTCTTATCCGTAAGGTTTCCTATAGTAAATATCACATCTTCTGTTGTCTGCTGGATTTCACCAGTCGAGGAAGTTCCCGCTTCAGTTTGCGCAGTTGTGTGGGGGGTGGAGGCCGGTGTATTATTGCTTGTGCTTCCCCCGCATGCAAATGTAGACGAAAGCACCAGGAGTACCAGGCACGATACTATCAGGTATTTCAACATCCGGCTCTTACAAGTTTTTGGCTGCACTGTAGTTCCGAGTATGATGATAAGGTGTTTCGTTAATTCTAGTACAATTTGCAGATTTACGCCATAGTTAGAGAATCAATCCTTCTTCGGGTCGTAGAGACAGCGAGAAAATTGACATGATGCATTCATTCTCCGGGTTTCGGTAACCTGATGGTAAATTTGGTGCCCACTCCTACTTGACTTTCGCAAATAAGATCACCCCCATGTTGCTCGCAAATACTCTTGCTTACCGAAAGACCGAGGCCGGTTCCCTCACCGGCGGCTTTGGTGGTGAAGAACGGATCGAATACTCGCTTTAACGATTCTCCTGGAATACCTGTACCAGTATCGCTTATAGACAGCTCTATGAACTCATCAGTCACCCTACCTTCGATCGTAACCTCTTTCTTCCGGCTGATTTTCATTGCATCGAGGGAATTGTTAAACAGGTTGAACAGGACTTGCTCCAGGTTGGTCTCCTGGACAACTGCCTGCGGGATGCCATCATCGAAGTATTGCGAAACGGTTACATTCTCAGATGCCATACGATGGTTGAGTAACAGCATCACTCGATCCACCAGCGTTCTAACACTGGCTTTATGGAAGTGCTCTTCTCCTTCAGCTTCCAGGCGGGCAAACGTGACCAGATTCCAAATGATGTTGGCACATCGGCGGGCTTCTTTTTCGATATCCCGGAGCACTTCATGTTTTCGGTCGCTTTCTTCAGTATGCCTGAGGCAGTACTGTGTATAATTAATAATTCCGGTCATCGGGTTGTTGAGCTCATGGGCAACACCATTGACAAGGGTTCCAAGCGTGCTCTTTTTTTCGGATTGAATCAGCATGGCAGTTTGTTCTTTGAGTTGTCTTTCCATCCGCAATCGATCGGTTACATCCCTCTCAACGGCGATAAAACCAATGTGATTTCCCAATCCGTCCTTCAAAACCGACGTACTCATTTCGCAGTCGAAAGTACCGCCGTCTTTTTTCTTGAGTTTATAGATCAGGCTTTCAGGAGCGGCAGCCCCTCTGGCAATTGCCTCCATCATATCATTGGCCAGCCTTTCCTTATCCTCCTCTCCAACGAATTCAAGCGAATCAACCCCGATAAGCTCCTCTTTCTCATATCCGGAAAGCCGACAGGCAGCCGTATTGGTATCAACCATTTTCCCATCAATATCAACGATAACCAATCCGTCGGTCATAGTTTCAAAGATAGTGCGCAACCTTTCCTCGGATGCACGGATTCTTTTCTCCATCCGCTTGTTCTCAGTCACATCTCTGAAGCTCCATACCCGGCCCTTTGGCTCCAATTCAATTAACATTGGCCTGGACAAACACTCAATTATTCTTCCGTCTTTCAGTTGGAGTGTGTCGAAGCTTTCGACGTCGACCTTCCCTTGAAGCGCCTTCATTTTGGATAGAAATTCATCTGGCTCAACCAGTTGCTGTAAAATGAAA
>CAZDMY010000123.1:0-4996 GCA_964506405.1 uncultured Dehalococcoidia bacterium
CCGCGGGCTCGCAATGACATATAGAACAAGGCCAATCGTTTCTATATTTAGCCTGTCATCACGAGGAGCCCAACATGGGGAATCTCGCCCGATGATGGAAGAACGGGCGAATCGGAGAATGGGAGATGGGGAGAGGAGGCTGAAAGCCGATCGCCGACCGCCGATCACCAGCGCCGATACCTGACTCAAGACTGACGACTAACGACTCGGGACTAACGACTAACGACGAAACGCTGATCGCTGAGACCAGGAGCAAGAAGCTGGACTAGAATGGGGGAAACGGGGAACTCCCAACTCCGAACTAACAACTGAGAACTGATAACTGACAACTGACAACCGACAACTGATTAGCTCCCCTTGACTTCACCCTTGCCCTCTCTTATCATTAAACACAAGTGTGGCAAATACTAGCAGGAGGTAAAGCATGGCATTAGGTAGAATCGGACTGGAGATCGGTGAGGCCGTTAGCGGTGTGATTCGGGGTGCGGGAGACATCGTGGGGACGGCCGTGGAGGTAACCAGTAAAACTATCATCGAGACGCTTCGAGGCGTCCGTGATGTAACAGCCGAAGTAGGAGGAATGGCTACGGATGCCGTTGCGGGCGCTGTGAATGCAGCAAATCAGGTTGGCACCGGTGTGGCGCGGGCGGCCAAAGGGGCTGTTGTAGGGGTTATTCGCGGGGTGGGCGAAGTGACGACCGTAACCGCCGGGGTTCTCAGTGAGACCGTACAGGCAGCGATTAAAGGTACTGCTTCGATCGGTGGTGACGTGAACCGGGCAACACGGGGTGCGGCGGCCGGTGCAATCTCAACCACTAAAGATGTGGGGGTCAGCCTGGAGGACGGTGCTCGCAGTGTGGCGGAGGGTGCTGTTAAGGGTGCGCAGGAGACCGGTAGCGACTTTTCACAGATCGCTATGAACACTGTCTACGGTGCCATAACCGGTGCGCAGGAAATAGGAGGAAATGTGTGGGTTACCATTGACCTGACTACGCAGGGTCTGGTCAGAGGGGCCAGCAATCTTGGGGCGGATATCGCTCAGGTTGCCCGGAGTACTGTGGAGGGCGCTATTGGCGGTGCAAAAGAGGCGGGGATCGATGTTGTTGAAGCCGCAGCAGTGGCCGCCACCAGTGCGGTAGACGCAGCAAAGGAAGCCAGCCAGGAAGCCGCTGATGCGGTAAAGGATGCCGTTGTTGGCACCATCAATGATATTGAGGTTAAACTGAAGAAATAGAACCTGTTTCGATGAAACTGAGCGTAGATAGGCCCTCGTCCATCGAACGAGGGCCTATTTTAATACCCCGATATTGAGCTTCTCTTTACACAGATGCGCCGCAGCATTTCTTGTATTTCTTACCACTTCCACAGGGACACGGGTCGTTGCGCCCGATTTTAGGGCCTTCCCTCACATAGGTCTCCGGCTTCACCGGTTCGCCTTCCAGGTAGTACCAGGTATCATCCTCTTTCTTAAAATGGGCCAGTTCATGGTGGGTTTGCCGCTCCCCTTTATGGGTAAAAGTCGCCCGGAACTCGACATCTCCCTCCGTATCTTCAGGTCCGCCTGCGTCGGTATTTACGATTTCCAATCCGTGCCACTCGGCACTCTCGGCCCATCGGCGGGTTTCTTCCGGATTGTGGTCATCGCGCTTATCCGGGTGGAGCGAATCAAGAAGGTAATCAGTCTCATTCTGGGCATAAGCCGAGTATCGTGCCCGCATCATCGCTTCAGGCGAATGAGCAGGCTGTTCGCCTTTGATAATGGGCTCGCAACATTCGGAATAGGGCTTGCCAGAACCGCATGGACAGTCACTCATAACTACTCCTTAATATGAGGGGATCTCTTTTAAAAAACTGACTATATCATAATGCAATCGCGGCGGGTTCACAAGTGAAACGCATTGCAGCAGAACCATTTGCATATCGTTTGATAAATCGGGTATAGTTTTCGCAAACGCACATAACCAGGAGGTATCATGGCGGAAACCTATCGTATCGATTCCTATTCGGTATCCCTGTATTCATCGCGGCAGGATGGATCTGTGCTGGTAACACTGTATCTGGAAAACGGAAAGATGGTTCTGATCAATTTCAAAGACGAAGATTCAAACCTGCCGCTCCCGGCGAGGGCCAGGGATGGTAGCCGTTATAAATTGTTCACTTCGATCAGCCTGCTGCCGACTTATGTCGACATCCTGCGAAATGAAAATCCAGTATTCTTCCACTATCCCGATAGCGGACCGAATGCCTGCATCAGCACACTTCAGGAACCTGTGGGAGAGGGTGAAGCTGATGAGCTATAGAGAAAGAGGAGGGGAATTTCCCCTCCTCTTTTCAAACTGATTGTATCGTTGTCTATTACCCTTTCAAATGTGCGTCGATGGCAGCTGCGGCTCGTTTTCCGGCACCCATAGCGCTGATGACGGTTGCTGCCCCGGTGACCAGGTCGCCCCCGGCCCAGACCCCGTCCTTGACAGTCTTGCCGGTTTCCTGATCGGCGACCACCGTTCCCTTCTTCGTTGTATCAAGACCTTCAGTGGTTGAAGGGATGAGCGGGTTCGGGGTGGTACCTAAAGCTACAACAACGGTATCCACATCAATAGTGAATTCGCTGCCTTCCTTAACGATAGGACGGCGCCTGCCGCTATCGTCCGGTTCCCCAAGCTCCATTTCGTAGCATTCCATCTGGGTCACCCATCCATTTTCGTCACCGATGAAGCGTTTTGGATTGGTAAGCAGCTTGAAGATAATCCCTTCTTCTTCGGCGTTTTCCACTTCTTCAGCACGGGCGGGTAATTCCTCGCGAGACCGGCGGTAGACAATGTAAACCTCTTCGGCTCCCAGGCGCATGGCGCAACGGGCGCTGTCCATCGCTACGTTACCGCCTCCGATCACCACTACCTTTTTCGATTTCTTAATCGGTGTATCGTATTCCGGGAAGAGGTACGCCTTCATCAGGTTGGTCCGGGTGAGGTATTCGTTGGCGGAATAGATACCGTTAAGGTTTTCACCGGGGATATTCAGGAACATCGGAAGCCCGGCACCGGTGCCCAGGAATACGGCATCATATTCTTCGGAGAGGAGCTCATCGACCGTATCGATTTTACCAATCACGGCATTGAGCCGGACGTCCACACCCAGCGATTTTACATAATCAACTTCTCCCTGGACGATTTCTTTCGGCAGCCTGAATTCAGGAATACCGTACATCAGCACACCACCGGCGACGTGAAGGGCTTCAAATAGAGTTACCTGGTGGCCGAGTTTGGCCAGGTCGGCGGCGGCGGTTAACCCGGCCGGCCCGGAACCGACGACGGCCACTTTCTTACCGGTTGATGGAGCTATTTCCGGTTTCGGCTTATCCGGTTGTGCACGTTCCCAGTCTGCAACGAAACGCTCCAGCCGGCCAATCGCAATTGGGGCACCCTTCTTACCCAGAGTGCATTTCGCTTCACACTGGGTTTCCTGCGGGCAAACCCTTCCGCAGATTCCGGGGAGAGCATTGTTGGCTTTGAGTTGGCCGACGGAATCCCACATAAGGTCTTCACGTAAAGCCAGCACGAACTCCGGTATATTTACATTCACCGGGCAGCCTTCGACACAGTTGCGCTTCTTGCACTGGATACAGCGTCCGGCCTCTTCCATGGCCATTTCTTTGGTGTACCCGGTGGCCACCTCATTGAAATTACGTGCCCGAACTTCAGGCTCCTGCTTGGGCATCTTAACCCGGTTGAGGTTGATTTTCTTTTTTTCTTTATCGGCCATTATGCCTTACCTCCCATCTGGCTTCGGCAGTATTCTTCCCATTGATCAAGGGAGCATTTTTCTTCATCGCAATAGGATTTTTGACGTGACATCAGCACATCCCAGTCAACTTCGTGCCCATCGAAATCAGGGCCGTTCACGCATGTGAATCTGGTATCTCCACCGACTTCCACGCGGCAGCAGCCGCACATACCGGTGCCGTCCACCATGATGGGGTTCAGACTGACAATGGTTTTGACCCCGAACGGTTTGGTGGTGGCGGAGGCAAATTTCATCATAATGGTCGGTCCAATGGCGATCACTTCCTTGATATCCTTGTTTTGCTCCAGTACCTCTTTGAGGGGTTCGGTGACCAGCGCTTTGCGGCCATAGGAACCGTCATCGGTACAAATGATCAGTTCGTCGCTCACCTCTTTGAGCTTATCTTCCCAGAACATTAATTCCTTTGAGCGGAAGCCCATAATGGAAACTACCTTATTGCCGGCTTCCTTGAACGCCCGGGCAACCGGCACGACGATGGCGGTGGCAAACCCGCCGGCGACGCAACAGACGGTTCCCACTTTTTCGATATGGGTCGGCTCACCCAGCGGGCCAATGAAGGCATAGAGCGAATCACCTTCCTGAAGCGTTGCCAGTTTACGGGTGCTCTTTCCGACTTCCATAAAGACGATAGTGATACTTCCCTTGTCATGATCCCATCCACCGATGGTCAAGGGGAACCGTTCTCCCTTTTCATCCACCATCAGGATCACGAATTGCCCGGCTTTGGCTTTTTTGGCGACCGCCGGCGCCTCGATCTCGAACAGGTGAATCTGGGGCGTCAGATCCTCTCGATGCAGTATTTTGTACATACGCCACTCCTTAAATAAAAGTTGAATCGCTATTTACGGGATGCCGGTAATTGCGACCTCCGCATAAACGATCTGCCAAAACAATATACGAAGTTTTCCGGCCAATGCTACGTAGCGGTGGCCGCTTCGCGTTCGGGTTCTTCCGGCTGTTCAGATTGAGCCGGCTCCGGTTCCTCGGCGGTTGCCTCCGATTGTGCAGCCAGCGGTTCCGTTTTCCGCTCCACTTTTACTGCGCAAACCTTAAATTCAGGTGTTTTACACACGGGATCAATGGCCGGATTGGTCAAGACATTGGCGCAGGCCTCTGCGAAATGGAAGGTCATGAAAACAACCCCCGGCTGGGTTTTGTCGGTGACGTTGGCTCGAACGGGAACTGTGCCCCG
>CAZDMY010000123.1:5006-7253 GCA_964506405.1 uncultured Dehalococcoidia bacterium
ATTCGCCATTAGCAATACCAAGCTCCTGAGCATCCTCCGGGCTGATCCAGACTAACTCCTCGGGCCCCAGTGTATTAAGCCCTGCCGATTTACGGGTCATCGTAGCCGTGTGATAGTGATACGGGCTTCTACCGGTGGTCAGCACCAGCGGATACTCGGCATCCGGCAATTCGGCCGGCTCGCGATAGGCCAGCGGAGCAAAACGGCCTTTCCCGCGAGTGAACTGTCCTGAGTGGAGGAATTTGGTGCCGGAGTGCTCCTCGGATGGACACGGCCACTGTATTCCACCTTCTTTATCCAGGCGCTCATATGAGATGCCTTTATATGATGGCGTGACTTTTCGAATCTCTTCAAAAACCCCTTCAGCGTCAGCGAAATCTAACCCTTTCTTTTCCATTCGGTGAGCGATATCGCAGACGATCCGCCAGTCCGCTCTGGCCTGTCCCGGCGGGTCGAAGGCTTTACGAACGCGCTGGACGCGCCGTTCGGTGTTGGCGAATGTACCGTCCTTCTCGGCAAAGCTGGCTGCCGGCAGGACGACATCGGCGAATTCGGCTGTTTCTGTCATAAAAATATCCTGAACCACCAGGAACTCCACCTTCTCGAGCGCTTCCCGGATATGGCTGGTATCCGGATCGCTGAGTACCGGATTCTCTCCCATGAGATAGACGCACTTAATCCAGCCTTCCTCCATGGCGTGGAACATCTCTGTCAGCGGCAACCCCGGCTTTTCCGGTAACTGGCAACCCCAGGCCTTTTCGAATTTAGCACGTGCCTCATCGTCCGCTACCTGTTGATAGCCAGTGTACACATTCGGCAGCGCTCCCAGGTCACAAGCTCCTTGAACATTGTTCTGGCCGCGTAGCGGATTTACCCCCGTTGAAGGTTTCCCGATGTTTCCGGTCAACATGGCCAGATTGGCAGTTGCCATAACGTTGTCGGTGCCATGTGTATGCTGGGTAATTCCCATGCAGTATAGAATTGATGCCGGGGAATTGGTGGCATACATTCTGGCCGCGGCGGCAATATCCTCAGCCGATACACCGGTGATTCTGGCGACTTTGTCGATCTCGAAATCGGCAAGCGATGCCTTGAACTCGTCAAAGTTTTCACATCGGTTATCAACGAATTCCTGATCCAGCAGGCCTTCATCGACGATCACCTTCATCATTCCCATCATCAGGGCGACATCGCTACCGGGCTGATGCCTGAGCCAGATATCCGCGATATCCACCAGGACAATATGGCGTGGATCGGCAACGATCAGTTTTCCGCCTTTTTTTACCGCTTCCTTGATTTCCAGGGCGATCACCGGATGGTCTGCGGTGGTGTTGGTCCCGATGGCGAAGATGCAGGCGGCATCACCGATTTCCTCGATAGAATTTGTCATTGATCCGCTACCAAAACTTGTGGCCAGACCGGCCACGGTGGCGGCATGTCAGAGGCGGGCGCAGTGATCGATGGTGTTCGTTCCAATGGCGGCACGGGCGAATTTCTGAAAGACGTAATTATCCTCATTTGTGCACCGGGCTGAAGAGATGAAAGCGAATTCATCCGGCTGGTACTTCCCGAATTTCTCAGCAATCAAATCCAGCGCTTCTTCCCAGGTTGCTTCGGCGAACACACCATTCTTCTTGATGAGGGGTGTGCTCAATCGGGCCGGATCCTGAATGAAGTCAAGTCCGAACTTCCCCTTGACACAATCCTGACCGCGATTGGCGGGTCCCTGAGGATCGGGCTGTACTCGCATGATCTTCTCATCTTTGATCTCAAGCTGAAGCTGGCATCCAACGCCGCAATAAGGGCAGATAGTGGTTACCACACGGTCGGGCATACCCTGCCACCGGGCCGTTTTTTCAGAGAGTGCACCCACCGGGCAAACATCCACGCAAGCGCCACAGAACTGGCAACCAGCCTCTTGAAGGGAATCGCCGAAGATGGTGCCGACCTGGGCTTCATCACCTCGTCCGATGAATGCTACCGCGCCGATCCCTCTGACTTCCTGGCATATCCGAACACATTTGCCGCAGAGGATGCAGAGATTGTAGTCGCGCGCGATCATTGGATCGTTACCGATCGGCAGTTCCTTGGGGTGGTAGGGTATCTCCACACCATCCAGACCCACATAATCCACCACTTTCTGAAGGTCACATCGACCGTTGCTGGGGCAGGTCACGCAGCGCTGTTCCACTGATACGGTGCGCAGGCACACCTGCAATGGATCGCAGATATTCCGGCGATGGCAAA
>CAZDMY010000124.1:0-7249 GCA_964506405.1 uncultured Dehalococcoidia bacterium
CACATATGTCAATACATGTTGTTCATTTTGCTGTTGAATAATAACCGCTTGGCTTGCATTGGGTCAACCACAGCCCACGATTGATGGGGCGGGCAGGTCGTTCGTCAGCGTTACGTTATGGAATACGGTTTCAGGCCGGGTCTTGCTCTCCCCGTTATCAGCCGATATAATCTAAAGGACTATTCAAATGTATTCGGATGGGTAAATAGGTCTATTGATGCTGATGGATTGCGGAAGCGGCCTTCACCTTCGAACGACCATGCAAGATGAAGAGTCATTTTTCGGAAATTGAACCGAATGAAATCGAAAAGGGCCCTTCAACTTGTCATTGTTCTTTGCCCCGTGCTATAATACAAATTCGTGCGAGTAGCAATATATAGTAATAGTGAGGAATGGTTTGCGACACTATGAATTGACCGTCATCCTGAATCCGGCAATACCTGAAGAGGAAGTGCCTCAAGCATTCGATAAGCTTAACACGTTGATAACCAAAAACGGTGGTGAAATTTCGGAAACCGACCAATGGGGAAGGCGTCGTTTAAGCTACCCAATCGGTAAGCATGCCGAGGGAAATTATGTGATGATGAAGCTGGAAATGGAGCCGGAGAAAACCGGAGAACTGGAAGCCGATTTGAATATCATGTCGGATTGTCTTCGCCATCTGCTAGTGAAAGTTGGAGAGTAGTAACTTGAAAAGGGGGGATAATGGCCTGGCTGAATAAGATAATGGTCATTGGCAATGTTGGCAGCGATCCCGAAATGCGCTTTACACCCAGTGGAAAGCCGGTTACTTCATTTCCACTGGCGACCAATCGCTTTTATACAACTTCCGACGGAGAGCGCAAGCGGGAAACGGAATGGTTCGACGTCGTTACCTGGGATCGCCAGGCTGAGAGTTGCAACCAGTATCTCACCAAAGGGCAAAGGGTTTTCGTTGAAGGCAGGTTAAGGACACGAAGCTGGGATGGCCAGGATGGCCAGAGGCGGTTTCGCGTGGAAATCAATGCCAATAGAGTCATATTCCTCGATCGACGCGGTGGTAGTGGGGAATATTCCGAGGGCGATGGTTTTGAACTAGAAGATGAGAATGTGTCCCTCAGTCCTGACGAATTGCCATTTGAATAGGTTTCATATATTTTTAAGTTTCAAATTTCATTGATGGAGTAACAGTGGCAAAACAAATGGCTCCCAGAAGAGAAAAAAGACGATATATACCGAAGAGAAAAGTATGCCCATTCTGTGTGGATAAATCGCGCAAGCTGGATTACAAGGAAGCGGATATGCTTCGCCGCTTCATTTCCGATAGAGGGAAAATGGAAGCGCGCCATCGAACGGGTGTATGTGCTAAACATCAGCGGCTGCTGAGTAAGGCTATCAAGCAAGCTCGTTACTTAGCCCTTCTCCCCTATACCGTGGAGCATATTCGATGGAGTAGCAGGATGCCGGAAGAGCGCACCGATTAATCCGCGTAGAATTCCATTTGTTGCATTTTTATCCGGCTTTTCACTCCAGGCAATATCGAACGTCGGAACCGAATATCAGAAGGGTATAATTCGCCCGTGGCAAAGAGAAAGAAAGAACATACCGATTGGGTAATCACCAAGGGGCAACTCGCCCGCTGGCAGAAGGAGCAGCAGAGGCGACGCCATGTCATCATTATTGTCAGTGTGATCATCACCATTGTTGTGGCTCTCTTAGTCTATGCCATAATCGATGTCTCCAAATCCAACAATCCGACAATTCTCAAAGTTCAAGGTCCTCAAGGGGAACGGTCGTTCTCACTCAATTACTATGCTGACATGCTCAGCCTTTACGGAATCCGGGAGGCCAAGCCGTCTGAACAGGGGTCTAAGGCGCTGGCTGTCCTGAATGTAATCGAAAACAATGAGAAAATTCGGCAACTGGCAACTGAACTCGGCGTCTCGGTAAGTAAGGAAGAGTTGGACAAAAGAATAGTGAAAGAATTATACAGTCCGGCGGAGCCGGGAACTGCAAATCCGAGCAATGTGGCTACTCCCTCCTATGAAGAACTTGTTGCTCAGTACTCCCCGTTCCTTAAGGATAAGGGCAATACCGTAGAGCAGTTTCGCCAGGCGGTGGAATACGAGATGCTCTCTCAGAAACTCCAGGAGTATATTGAGGAAAAGGAAGTGCCCGAGCAGTCGATGCATGCGTATGTACAGGCAATCCAGATAGATACGAGCCCTCCGGTTTCGTCCGGCACATCGGAAGATATCGAAACTATCGATCCGATGAATATTTATGAAGAAGTGAAAGCCCGACTTGACGAGGACGAGGATTTCAATGTTCTGGCAGAGGAATATTCCTCCACCGGAGCTGTCAGTGATCTAGGGTGGTTACCGGAGGAGATCGCCAGTATGTTCTATGGCGAGGAATTTGCCGATAGCGCTTTCAACCTGGAAACGAACACCCTCAGCCAACCGATCCCTGCGAGTGAAGCGGAGACCAACACGCACTACTGGCTGATACGTGTCACAGAACGGGAACAAAGGCTGATTGAGGAGAGCTATCGTATGATCCTGGGTAATCAGGCTTTCGGCCAGTGGTATGAAAATCAGATGCAACGGTTCTCGATTGAGGTCCGTCTGGATAACGAACTCTTGCAGGATGCCGTCTCAAAGGCCTTGAACTGAGCGGGACCGGAAGGTGACTGTTGGCTAAAGACAGCGTAAATATCGGTCTGATCGGGTTGGGAACCATTGGTGGGGGTGTGGCCGGTATCCTTGAAAAAAAGCGGGATTTTATTACCAGCCAGCTAGGGGTTCCCCTCCAGCTTAAGAGGGCAGCCGATCTGGACGAAAGCCGAAAACAAGTACTTCCCAATCCTGAATCCTTCACTACTGATGCGAACCTCATTTTTGATGATCCCGATATCGATATTGTTATCGAACTGATTGGCGGACAATCGCCGGCGCGAGGTTTTATCGAACGGGCGCTCAATAGTGGCAAGCATGTGGTTACCGCCAATAAGGAAGTAATCTCCAAACACGGCCCGGAACTGCTTGCACTCGCCGATAAAAAAAGGGTGGGTCT
Source organism: uncultured Dehalococcoidia bacterium (assembly GCA_964506405.1). Classification (GTDB taxonomy): domain Bacteria; phylum Chloroflexota; class Dehalococcoidia; order SZUA-161; family SpSt-899; genus JBGLNL01. The sequence continues at coordinate 3,055 of CAZDMY010000124.1, forward strand.
GTTTTACGAAGCAAGCGTCGGAGGGGGAATCCCCCTGATTGCGCCACTTAAACGCAACCTTCAAGTTAATACCATCTCAGCAATTCACACAATCATTAACGGGACGACGAATTATATCCTAACCCGTATGCAAAATGAAGGAATGGAATTCGCTACGGCTCTTAAAGAGGCGCAATCGTTAGGCTATGCGGAAGCGGACCCCACCAGCGATATCGAAGGATATGATGCAGCCTATAAGATAGCCATATTGGCGGCTATTGTTTTCCACGCTGATGTCCGGCCGGATGATGTTTACCGGGAAGGTATAGCCAGGATAGCCGCACAGGATTTCGATTATGCTCGAGAGCTGGGCTACGCTATAAAGTTGCTGGCCATTACTAAGAAAGAAGGGGATTCAATTCAAGCCAGGGTCCATCCGGTCTTTATACCAAATGATATGCTGCTGTCCAAAGTTGACGGGGTGTTTAATGCGGTACAGATTGAAGGAGATCTTACCGGCAGGATTATCCTGTACGGACGTGGGGCTGGATCGGAGCCCACCGCTAACGTGGTCGTGGCGGATGCGATTCATATTGCCCAGAGCGTGGTTCTGGGAACGGCCATTAATCCCGAATTGCCGCTGGATCAGCCCAAGAGTATTAAACCCATAGACGAGGTACGGACGCGGTACTATCTCAGGATGAATATCAGCGATCAGGCAGGTGTACTGGCGAAGATTACGCGAATCTTAGGGGATCTTTCGGTTAGCATCTCCTCCGCCATTCAGAAAGAAACAGACAATACGTCCCAGACCGCCGAGATTGTGATCATGACCCATCCGGCGAAAGAGCATGCCATGCAGCAGGCGATTAAAGAAATGGCAAAACTTGAGGTGGTAAGGGAGATCAGCAATCTGATTCGGGTTGAGGATTTTGAAGAGTAGTATGACCAGCCAGGACCAGATTCGAAAAGCTGTCGTGGCTATTATCGAAGCCCTTGGAGAAGATCCGGGGCGTGAAGGCCTGTTAGATACACCTCGGCGTATCGCCGAAATGTACGCAGATATTTTCAGCGGAATGCATGAGGATCCGGTCGAACACCTCAAAATCGGTTTTGAGGAAGGACATCAGGAAATGGTCATCGCCAAGGATATTCCCTTCTATTCCATGTGTGAGCATCATTTCCTCCCGTTCCATGGCATGGCTCATATTGGTTACATTCCGAATGGCCGTGTGGTGGGCGCCAGCAAACTTTCCCGGGTAGTTGATGTGTTTGCCCGAAGGCTTCAGCTTCAGGAACGGTTGACTACCCAGATAGCTGACACTATCGTCAATGCCCTGGACCCGAGGGGGGTGGCGGTCATACTGGAAGCTGAGCATCTTTGTATGACCATGCGGGGGATTAGAAAGCCCGGCAGCAAAATGGTAACCTCTGCCATGCGCGGGTTGTTCCGTCAGCGAGCGGCGACGCGTGCCGAATTCCTCACTTTGATTGGCAGCCATGCCCCCTAGCAATTCTCGTCGTTGCAAAATGATACGTAGATATCGAAACCGCAGCCTTGTGGTACTCGCTTTCCTGCTTGCCCTGGCTATCAGTTGTGCATGCACCGGTAATACCGATACCGAAACCCCTTCGAAATCCTTTCTCTGGGAAGTTGCCGGTGATTCAAATCAGGTATTCATTCTGGGATCGGTTCATCTGGCCGATTCCAGCATCTACCCCCTGGCGGATTCGATCGAGAACGCCTTTGCCCGCTCCGACAATCTGGCTGTCGAATTTGACATAATGTCCATCAACGAAGGGGACGTGGCCATGCTCCTGCTGCAAAAAGCCCGCTATCCGGCAGGCGAGACCCTTTATCATAATATCCCGCAGGAACTTTATGAGGAAGCCGACGATGTGTTGGAAAAGATGGGAGCGGATATCCTGCTGTTCAACAGCCTGGAGCCGTGGGCGGTAGCCATGGAAATCGAAGCCCTGGAGCTGGTCCAGTTGGGATATACACCAGAAAACGGGGTTGATATGTATTTTCTTAACGAAGCTCATTCTCAGGGGATGGAAGTCCATGAACTGGAATCCGCCGAGTTCCAGATAGAACTGATGGATACATTACCGGAAGATATTCAAATTTTCTTACTGGAAAATATTGTAAGCGAGCGTTTAAACGAAAAAGAGCTGAAACGGATGTTTGATATCTGGAAACGGGGTGATGTGGGGGCGATGGAGGAACTGGTTTTTGAAGATGCCGACGAAAGCAGTGAGGTCCGTACGATTAACAGAATAATGCTGGATGAGCGAAATTTCGGTATGGTGGAAAAAATTATTCGATTCCTTTCCGATGAAGAAAGCTATTTTGTGGTGGTTGGAGCCGCTCACCTGGTAGGGGATAACGGTTTGATTAATCTTCTAGAGGATGCCGGTTATCAGTTGACTCAGCTATGAATTCTGGTAAGTTTCATCACGTATCCAGCAAACCGGGCTTAAGATCAAACAATAAGACATTAACGCCCCGGTTGTCATTAGGTCGACTGCTTTTGGTAGAATAGCGTACTTACCGGAACCAGTATTGCTACCGTTTGATTGCCAATAGTTCTTAAACCTTTTCTTTACAGGATTCGATAGTCTGTTGTTGTCTTCGATGTTTTCCTGTATAGTTGAGTTAGTGGCCTGATAAAAGGTTTCCAGTTCTTTTAGTAACCCCCTTAGAGTTTCCCTCTGGAAAAGGTTTCCTCAAGGCAAGGTTTCGACACCGTATTGGATGACCCAAATTCGGTTCACATATTCGAAATCAGGAGTTTATCCAATGGTATCTATCCGGTAAATCGCCGGCCCTTTCCGTTCAGGGCGTATGCCGACTTTATTCATGGAAAAAACGGGCAGTTGAAGCTGCCGCATTTGTATCTTATCAATGGGCGCAGGCGCATGCGCCGGACTTTTCAAAAAACAAGGAGTATTTGTGAATTTCACACAGTTTAATCTGGACTCGCGTCTAATGGAAGGCATCCACAACGCGGGTTACACCACACCAACCCCAATTCAAGCAGCGGCCATTGGCCCCGCTATGGCCGGGGGCGACCTGATAGGTACGGCTCAAACCGGCACTGGTAAGACGGCTGCTTTTGTTTTACCCATTTTGCATAAACTGCTTACAGGGCCCCGTAATCGTACCCGTGCGCTCGTTATCACGCCGACCCGCGAGCTGGCGGAGCAGACTCATCAGGCAATTCGTTCCCTGGGAGCCGGGACCCCAATCCGCAGTGCGACAATCTACGGTGGTGTGGCCGCGGCACCACAGATCAAAGCCTTGCGTGAAGGTGTGCAAATTCTTGTAGCCTGTCCGGGGCGGTTATTAGATCATATCAATCACGGGCATGCCAAGCTTGATGGCGTGGAGGTGCTGGTATTGGATGAGGCCGACCGCATGCTGGATATGGGATTTTTGCCGGACGTAAGGCGCATTGTCAATCAAATTCCGTCCGAGCGGCAGACAATGCTGTTTTCCGCCACATTCCCGCCGGAAATTGAACAACTGGCGGCGCAGACTCTGCATCATCCGCAGCGGATAGCCATCGGGCTAATCTGCCCGGCACAAACAGTCACTCACGCGCTGTTTCCGGTTGTACATCACTTGAAAACAAGGCTGTTACTGATGCTGTTGAGAGAAACAAGCACGGATTCCGTTCTAATATTTACGAGAACCAAGCATCGCACAAAAAGACTAGCGGAGCAGATAGGGAGGGCCGGTTACACAGTGACCAGCCTGCATGGAAATCGCTCACAGTGGCAGCGGCAATCGGCCCTTGACGGCTTCCGTGGCGGTGAGTACCAGGTGATGGTTGCCACCGATATCGCCGCTCGTGGGCTTGATGTTGATGGGATCTCACACGTGATCAATTACGATATGCCGAATACGGCCGATGCGTATATCCATCGGATCGGCCGCACAGGACGTGCCGATCGATCCGGTAAAGCTTTCACACTCGTTACTCCTGAGGATAATGCAATGGTCCGGAATCTGGAAAAAATACTGGGGCATTCCATCGTGCGACAGACGCTGACGGGATTCAATTATGATCGGCAGGCAGCACCGCACGTGCAGGCTCCGGCGAACAAAGGAAAACACGTAACGCGGCCTGTATATAGTGGGTAATACTCGCCAGTCGGCTGCAAGTATGATGCACATTGAAGAGGAGGCTTTTGCTTATGGCCAGGAAAC
>CAZDMY010000125.1:0-7148 GCA_964506405.1 uncultured Dehalococcoidia bacterium
GCTCGCTTTTATGTTGAAAATATGGCGGATTCTCCCCTTGCCCGGCTTTTCTATGTGGAGAACATGTTCTCCTTCGAAGGGACCGGGCAGAAATCCCGCGAGCGATGGCAATGCGGAGCGGAGATGATCGGCGGCATGGCACCCGAAGGGGACGCCGAACTGATCATGCTCGCGCTCGAGATTCTGAACAAAGTCGTACCATCGCCAGTCAGCGTCAAGCTCTCGCACGTGGGTGTCTTTAAATCGCTGCTCAAAGAAATGGGGCTGACTGATGAAGAACGGGCCCGCCAACTAAAAGAAATCCTGTCCGGTGACATACGCACCATCAACAGCATCGAAGGACAGCCGCCGGGCCTGCGCCGGTTTGTGAACCTGATCATCGAGCTGCAGGGGGAATCGGAAGGGTTTTTGGAAAACCTTAAAAGTGTGCTGCCTGCGAAATTCAAAGCGGTCAGGGCCTGCCTTGAAGATCTCGAACGAATTGTAAACCTGCTGGAGGGCATCGGCCAGCATTATCAGATCGATTTCGCCTCCGCTAAGGGATTTGAATACTATACCGGGATGGTGTATCAATTCTACAGTGAAGGTAACGTGCTGGGAAACGGCGGGCGCTACGACGAATTGATTCCTCTTATCGGCGGGAAAAACATCCCTGCCTCCGGCTTTGCGCTGTTCGCCGACCGAATCGATCCGGTATTGAACGACGGTGAAGGAGCACTGTCGAACATATTGCTATCCAGCGAGATCGACCGGCCGGACAGGTTGAAATCCCTGTTCGAGGTCGCCGGCCTGCTTCGGGCAGAAGGATATATTGTACGCATCGATCTGGGTGACGGTTCACCAGCCCCGTTCCGCTGGAAGGTTTCTCTCAATAAGAAGGGAAAGCAAATACAGTTCAACCTGACCGATATGGCCACCGGTACCAAGGAAGCAGGAATTACCCGCAAGCGTCTGCTGCAACTATTAAAATCGGGGTCGAAGTGAGCGTAAAGCTGGCCCTTCCCAAAGGCTGGATTCAAGGGCACACCGCATCTTTTCTTGAACGCGCCGGTTTTGAGTACGCCGATTACAGGGAATCCAGCCGTTCATACCGACCCGAATCGCGAGCGTTCCCCGATCTTTTTACCAAGGTCCTGCACGAGAAGGACATCGCCATCCAGGTGGCGATCGGAAACTACGATCTGGCAATTTGTGGTTTTGACTGGACCCGGGAATTGCTGGTCAGATACCATCATGAAGCGATCGTGAAAATCCGCGATCTGGGATACGGAAACAGGAATTTGTACGTGGCATCCAGCCGGTTTTCGGATATTCAGTCGATAGAGGATATCAAGGCAAAGTCCAGCCCGGTTCGGATTGTCAGCGAATACCCAAACCTGGCAGCCGCATTTGCGCTCAAACTGCGGTTGCCCGATTTCCGCATCTTTCCCGTCTGGGGCGCGACCGATGCCTACCCCCCGGAACATGCAGATCTGGCAATCGTATCAGCCTCCTCGGAAACAGACCTGATCAGGAAAGACCTTGTCCCGATTGCAAAGGTCCTCTCCGGAAACGCCTGGCTTATCGCCAATCGCAACAGCCTCCAGCAAAAGGATATGAGCCGCATCCTGGCTTCGTTCTATCGAACTCTGCCCCAGGGCCCTGAGGAAGAAGCTGAATTTAAGATATCCGAGATCGATTCGGAAAACAAATTTGTGTTCTCACCTATTGAAGATAACGTTGTCCTGCTGGCGCTCGCTGATGGGCATCAACAGGTTCATACCATATCATTCCTTCAGAAGGTTGGCGTAAAGATCACGGGGTATCAATCCTCGTTGCCGACAAGAAGACCTGCCTTCGATTTTGACGGTATCGATGTCAAAGTAGTTCGCCCCCAGGATATGCCTCAGCAGGTAGCGAGTGGGAACTTCGACCTGGCTATTACCGGGCGGGACTGGCTGACTGATCAGTTATACCAGTTCCCTTCAAGCCCGGTCGAAGAACTTATGAAGCTTGGTTTCGGCAGAGTACGCATTGTTGCAGTGGTCCACAACGATCTGCCCGCCACAAGCACCGCAGACCTGCGCCGGATGCTTGAATCCGGCCGGATTCCCGTCCTGCGGATTGCCTCGGAGTATTCGAATATTGCCGATATGTATGCCCGGGAAAATCATCTTTCGCCGTATAAAGTCATACCTTCGTGGGGAGCTACGGAGGCGTTTCTGCCGGAAGATGCCGATGTACTGATTGAGAACACCGAGACCGGGAGCACGCTAAAAAAGAACAACCTCAAGATCATCGAGACGTTGTTTGAATCAACTGGCTGCCTCATTGCAAATACCAATAGTCTGAGGGACCGATCCAGGAAGGCGCGGATAGACAAGCTGGTGGAGGCGTTTAGTAAAGCGAATAATAATAACGAATAAAAGGAAGGTGTGCCTTATGAATCCGTTATTGCAAAGAATATCAGTTGATCCAAATGTTTGTTTCGGGAAGCCGTGTATTCGGGGTACCCGTATTTGGGTGGCACTTATTCTCGATTTCCTTTCCAGCGGCATGACAATAGATGAAATCTTAGAAGAGTATCCCCAGTTGTCGCAAGAGGATATTAAAGCCGCTATTGCCTATGGTGCGGCAATGTCCCGAGAGCGATACGTCGAAATACCTGTTGAGTTATAGATCGTGAAATTCAAACTGGACGAGAACTTCGGCATACGAACACAAAACTTACTTCGGAGAGCAGGACACGAGGTCGATACTGTCCGTGATGAAGGATTGCAGGGCGCACCAGACGATAGGCTTTATGATATATGTTGTTCGGAACAGATGTGCCTCGTTACCATGGATTTGGATTTTGCAGACATAATTCGATTTCCGGCCAATCGCACCGGTGGAATTGCTGTTATCAGAGCACCTGGAAATCCGGGGCTCTCACTTTTGGAATCACTGATCCGGCAGTTCATCAATATGCTTCCAGAGTTTCAGATTGCCAGTAAACTCTGGATTGTTGAGCCGGGGCGAATTCGAGTGCATCAAACGGAAGAGGATTAAACCAGGAGAGATTCAGGATGATGCGTGTTTATTATGGTATTGCAGATGCTCGTTCAAAGATGCAAAATCGCATGAATGTTGCTGAACCTGAGCTTTCTGCTCATATACGCCAGCGCATCCGTGATGTTTTCGGTGAGGACTTGTCTGCCGAAATGGTAGTAGACCGAATCCTGCACGATATCCGCTTACGGGGTGATGCGGCTCTGTTTGAATACATAGAAAAGCTGGATGGCGTCAGCCTTGAGAAGCTTGAAGTTCCGGCTGAAGAGATCGCTGCGGCCAAGGGAAAAGCAGATCAGGCGATCCTGGCGTCCCTTCAATTAGCAGCCGAAAGGATCCGTGAGTATCACACGCAACAAGCTCGGTCGCTGCCTCTTGGGCGAACCGATTTCAGTCCGGGCCTGGGCCAGATACTTGCTCCCATCGAGCGCGTAGGGGTGTATGCCCCCGGAGGGACCGCTTCCTACCCGTCAACTGTGTTGATGACTGCTATCCCGGCCAGGGCAGCCGGGGTGGATGAAGTGATTCTGGCCACGCCCGCTCAGGCAGACGGCCACATCTCGCCGCTCACCCTGGCAGCGGCCCGGATGGCCGGCATCGACCGGGTTTTTGCGATCGGGGGCGCAGTAGCTATTGGGGCACTTGCCTTCGGGACCGAATCGGTACCGAAAGTCGATAAAATCTGCGGGCCGGGGAACATTTTCGTCATGCTGGCCAAAAAGCAGGTGTTTGGTGCAGTTGGTATTGACGGACTTCAAGGGCCGACTGAAACCGTGGTGCTGGCTGATGAATCCGCCAGTCCGGTTTCCTGTGCCGCCGACCTGCTGGCCCAGGCCGAACATGATGAACTTTCATCAGCCATTCTGATCACTCCCTCAAAATCCTTAGCAGAAGCGGTCAGTAATGAGGTTGCCCGACAGCTTGACGGCCTTTCACGCAGCGGAATTGCCCGAAAATCCCTGGATAGCAATGGTGGGATTGTTGTAACGGAAACGATGGAAGAGGCGATCGACCTGGTAAACTCTTATGCACCGGAGCATCTGTGTCTGCTGGTTAAAGATCCGGATTCTGTTGCCCCAGAGATCCGGCATTCAGGCGGTATATTTATTGGGGAAAGCTCCCCGGAGGTTCTCGGTGATTATGTAGCCGGGCCCAGCCATGTGATGCCTACTGGTGGCACGGCCCGCTTCAGCTCACCGGTCAATGTTCTTGATTTCCTCAAGGTAACCAGCCGCGTTGAGCTTGATAGCGAATCATTCAAAACGCTCGGCCCTCACGCCGAAGCGATTGCCCGTGCCGAAGGGCTCACCGCCCACGCCGAGGCGGTCCGAAAGAGGAGAGCGAGGAACGAATAAAGAATGTCAAAGCTCAAATGCCAAATGAATGACTAATTAAGAGGAGGCCTGATGATGGATGGCGGATCACCGAGCACGTTGAGGAAGGTGCCTGGAAATACGGAGATTCCCGGGCCAGAAATGATCTATGGTGCTCAAAATCCCGATTCACGGGATATCCATCCGGCGCAGTCGCCGAACCGTAAGCCAGAAGAACAATACACTTACGGCGATTGAGAGTACAAGGGCTGCCGGAAACTCGATCACTCTGTGGTCGATCGAATCGAATCTTTCGCCATCAATTCCATTAGCTATAGCCAATACATAGCCCCTCACACTGAGATACCGGGCACCCTCGAGAAAAGAAGTCACCAGTGCTTCCCACAGGAACACATAAATGAGTGCGAAGCCCAGCGCATGCCCACTCACAAGTCCCGCCCAGACAAATATGGCGGTATAGGTTACGACACCCATAAACAATGCTACGCCGACGGCAATAATGGCGTTCAAAGATGATTCCGGCCCAATGATCGTCGAGATAATACCGCTTGTAATCACTAGCAATCCGCCAGTAATTACTACTGCCATCATCTTGGGAACAACAATCATGGAACGCGGAATCGGTTTAAGGACCAGGTAGCTTAGTGTGAGATCATCGAGTTCATGTCTGAAAGTCATTGTCGCTAATACCATGATTATTATGGGAAGAAGAACGGATACATTCAGTCCATCAATAATGACATCGGTAAAATCCTCAATATACTGCGGTTCATCGCTGGCTAAAGCCGCCATAACAGCACTTAAAACTATGGAAAGGATTGCCAGTGCCACAATGATCAGCAGCCTCCAGCGGCTGATCAGTTGACGGAGTGAAAGCTGCAAAATAGGAATCATCTAACGTTCCACCACATAGCTGAAAACACTTTCCAGGGATTCATCCAACGGCTCGACTCTAAACAGCCGTATTCCCAAATCACGAGCAATCGAAGGAACCAACTGCTGGAGAACGGATACCTTTCGGCTCAACACGATAATCGCGTCGTCAGGATCGATGGTAACAGATTCAACCACTTCGGTCCGAAGCAGGGCCGAAGCAAGTAAACGTGAATTACCGGCCAGGATACGAACTTTATAGGGTCTCTGGTCAAGTTTTTCACGAATCGCTCGGATGTTCCCGGATGCGGCCAGCTTTCCATTCACCATCAGCAGGATGCGTTCCGCCTGAGCCTCAACCTCCTCGAGAATATGAGATGATATCAGGATCGTCCTGCCTTCATCGGTCAGTCTGAACATCAGTTCCTGGAACTCAATGCGCTGATGCGGATCGGTTCCGTTGAGGGGTTCATCCAGTATCAGCACCTGAGGGTCATGAACCAGCGTAGCTGCCAATCGCATCCTTTGAGTCATTCCACGGGAATAAGTGTGTAAAGGCCGGTCCTGTGCTTGAGTCAGACCGACTGATTCGATTGCCCGGTCGACGGCTGAGGCGACTTGATCCACCCCCTGCAATCTGGCATTGAATTCTACGAACTGCCGGCCGGTAAAGAACCCGTACACTGCCTCATGCTCCGACATGACACCAATTCGACGATATATCCCGGGATTGGACCGCACCGATTCGCCGAGCAATCTTATCTCGCCGGTTGACGTATTTGAGAGTCCGGCGATCATATGTAACAGAGTGGTTTTACCGGCGCCGTTGGGGCCAAGTAAACCGGTGATACCGGGATAAATCTCCAATGATACATCATTCACAGCTACAAGATTACCGAACCACTTAGAGACGCTACGAACTTCGATGACCGGCCCGTTTTCTGCTGAACGACGTGCTTCTGCGCCCGTTCTCATGTGCTCAATCCTCTATATCGCTGGATAAGAACGAAGCCCGGTCCCACTATGAATATCAGGTAACATAGTATCGGAACAACAGTAGGCAACTGACTTACCTGTTTTGCAGTTTGCGCCTCGTTTTCGTCATCCATGATCAGATCGCTGACATGCCCAGGGATTTTTCCGATGTCAATAAGCCCCAGCCATTTCCCAGCCTCGCCTGTCCGCGGTTCACATTCCTGTTGTGTGGCACCATATTCAGATTCAGGCTCCTGCTCATAATCACATTCGGTCATGATACCGGCAATGATGGTCGATATGAAGTAAAGCCCAATAAGGAATGAAGCAGCAAAAGCTTTACGAGTGGTGAAGGAAGAAACAGCCAGCGAAAGGGTCGTGGCAAAAGCGGCTATTATCACACCGGCCCCAAAGAAACGCGGAAAATCCAGCCAGTTGTCTTTAAGATAATCCAGTGGATCGTCCACAGCCAGCGTCAAACCGACGAAGAGGATTACCTGGCCGACGATGATCAGCGCAAAGGATACTGTGAAGAATGCCAGCCATCGCCCGATTATATAGTCTGCAATTGTCAACGGGCGAACCAGATACAAAAATATTACACCTTCGCGGCGGTCCGGACACAGCAGTTCCGGTGCAATAATGGCTGAGAATATGAGCAGGACCACTGATATAATTCGATAGAAATCTGCATGGTTAGCAAAGTCGTCTCCGATATCTGCCGCTGTAGCAGCCAGCGAGATGATCACAGCCGTCATGATAACGATAAGCGCAAGCAGGGCGGGTAGAATCTTAGCCCGGGTACCGCGTCCAAGGCCAATGGCTGTACGCATGCCATTAATCCACAGGGCTTTTCGGGCACGCATCCTGCCCTCTCGAGGCCCCTCGTAGTGCTGATAGCCGAGATCGAATACTTCACCGCTATACTGGTTCACT
>CAZDMY010000126.1:0-7104 GCA_964506405.1 uncultured Dehalococcoidia bacterium
CCGATCGAGGTATGCGAAGAGCGCGATCCTAAAGGGATCTACAAGAAAGCCAGACAGGGATTAATCAAGGAGTTTACTGGAGTCAGCGCTCCCTATGAACCACCGGAAAAACCTGAGATCCATCTTCATACCGATCAAGATTCTCCTGAGGACTGCGTTCAAAAAATCATGTACTACCTGGCTGCAAACGGCCTGATACCGGATTGAAACAAGACTTAGTAACGGATTACATAGAAGAGTACATTTATTGATGTTCGCACTTCGACCAGGCTCAGCATGAACGGTATCGCGATAATGCTTAGCCTGCCTCCGTTCGCCCTGAGCTCGTCGAAGGAGGGAACGGCAGCATAGCATTATTCTTTGTAATTTAGTATTGCTACCCATCACAGGATCTCATAGTATGGCTTCCTCACAAGCGCAGCCGATAGCAGACTTAAAGAATCCAAAAACGCCATTGCCTTTTCGGGTGATCAATTCCATCGCCCGGCCTCTGGCCCCTGCCCTTTTCAGTCTGGATGAAAACAATCTTCTGAAATCGGCGCAAAAGAAAACCGGGCTGGAGGATTTTGGCGAAGATTCCTTTCGCGAGCCTTTGAGGGTTCTGTTAAGGGCGCTTGAACGAGAAGCGAATCTGAGTTCATTTGGGCGTCTGACCGCTCGTGGTCTGATCATTCAACTGCTTTCCACCCGGTTGATCCTGCAGGATATGATCATCAGGCACCCGGAGATACTCGAGGAAAGAATCGAAAAACCGGTTATCATAGCCGGTCTGCCGCGCACCGGGACGACACATCTTCATAATCTGATGGCCCAGGATCCGGCATTGCGGCATATTCCCTACTGGGAAAGCCTGGAACCATTCCCACCGCCAGCAGGGAATTCAGGGAAACCCAGGCCCGATACGCGAAGGAAAGACTGTGAAAAGGCGCTAAAATTTATCGATTATATAATGCCACTGTTTGCCAGTATGCACGAAATGACTGTCGACGGACCGCATGAGGAGATGCAACTGCTGGCTATGCACTTTTCCACCGTGCTTTTCGAATCGATTTATGATCTTCCAAGTTATCGGGACTGGTACCGGGTCACCGATCATTCCGAAGCCTATGTTTTACTAAAACGGGTTTTGCAGGCCATGCAATGGCAGGCAGGCCAGCGTAAACGGTGGGTGCTGAAAAGTCCCCAGCACCTGGAGCAGTTCGGACCTCTGTTTAAAGTTTTTCCCGATGCTTACCTTGTGCAGACGCATCGCGACCCGGTTCGAATTACGGTTTCGGTTTGCACCATGATGGCGTATGCGCGGCGAATGAATTCACGAGGGGTCGATCCGATGGCAGTCGGGGGCTATTGGATCGAGCGGACCGAAGATTTGCTGCGTGCCTCCGTGGAACAGCGACATTTGATCCCGGAGGGGCAAGCCCTGGATGTCCGTTTTCACCAGTACATGGCCGACCAGATGGGTACACTGAAGCGTGTGTACGAGTTTATCGGCCAGCCCTTCACCGAGGAAGCACAAAAGGCGATCGAGGCTTTCATCGATAATAATCCCAAGGGTAAGCACGGGACCGTCCGCTACGATCCCGAGCCGGTCGGTGTCGACTGGAGCGAACGGCGGCAAGCATTAAAGTTCTATCAGGATTTCTTCGATGTCCCTAATGAGCGAGGTTGATCAATTTGGAATCAGGGCTTTCGAAGCGATCCAGCAATGAGACAAAGAATAATCGCCGGCAAATAAAAGGGGTGGGAAAATATGGAAAAGAAATACACATTCTGCCGAATCTGTGAATCCGGCTGCGGGTTCATCGCTGAGGTTGAAAACAATAAGATCATCAACTATTACCCCGACGAAGATCATCCGTTTTCAAAGGGGTATGCCTGCGTCAAAGGCCGTCACATGTCTCAGATTCAATATCACCCCAAACGTCTGAAATATCCGGTGAAAAAAACGAACGGGGGTTTCCAACGGATTACCTGGGAACAGGCGATCGATGAAATCGGCAATAGACTACTTGAAATCAAGGACGCTCATGGTCCCCATGCTATCGCCGCTTATATGGGGAATGTGCTGGCATATTCCTATTCAGCGGTGCTGTACTCCGGTGCTTTCATGAGCTTCATCGGCAGCCGTAATAACTACGGGCCGGGATCTCAGGATTGCTCAAATAAGTTCGCACACTCGAAGAATTTCTATGGTTCTGCATTTTCCATCATCTTCCCTGATCTCGATACTATCGACTATTTTCTGGCAATGGGAAGCAATCCGCTGGCTTCCCATTTCACCTTTGTCAATTGTCAAAATCCCTCGGCTAAGCTCAAGGAAATGCAGCAGCGCGGCTGTAAAATTACCTGGATCAATCCCCGAAAAACAGAATCGACCAGAGTAGCCGGAGAGCATCATTTCATTCGTCCCAACACCGATGTCTATCTCTTGCTCGGCATGATCAACTATATCCTGGAAAACGCCCGGGAGGATAAGGAATTTATCGCCAGATATTCCACCGGTATCGATAAGCTGAAGCAGGTTGCTGCCAGGTACGGCGGCGACCTTGATCGAATAGCTGATGTCACCGGCGTTGCCAAAGCTGATATCGTTCAAATGACCGAGGATTTTCTGGCCAGTTCAGCTCGAGGTGGTGCGGCTGCGTATGGTCGAGTGGGTGTGGATCGCGGCCCCTTTGCCACCCTGCGAGCATGGGCCTGTGACGTTCTGAATTTCATTACCGGCAACATCGACCAGAAAGGGAATTTGTTCTCACCGGGATTCTATAACATTGCCAGGCTCAACGATCTGGCTGATCAGGGAGAAACGGCCAGGAGCCGTATCGGGGATTTTCCGGCAGTGGTGGGGTGTATGCCGGCTGCGACTTTGGCAGATGAAATTCTCACACCCGGCGATGGACAGGTTCGGGCGTTGCTGGTAATGTCGGGCGATCCGCTAATCAGCCTGCCTAACGCTCGCAAGCTGGAGAAAGCTATCCGCGAGCTGGAGTTACTGGTGTCGATCGATGTCTTTATGAACGATACCGGAACGCTGGCCGATTACATCCTTCCTGCTACCACCTTCCTGGAGCGGGAAGAATATTCTCACTTCATGGCCGCATACAATCCGGTATCGTTCGTACATTACTCGCCGGCCGTAGTAGCACCCGAGGAAGAAGTCAAAGATGAATGGGAGATTTTCAATCTGCTTAGTCGGAAAATGGAACTACCTGCACTGGGCGATGACCCGTTCGCAGCGCTTCAAATGCTGTTGCCCGGCGAGGATCAATCTAAATTCGAGGCAATGCGTAGTTCCGAACGAGGCATTTTTCTAAATGAAGCCGGCAGAGCTCCACGAAACGTACTGCTCCCCGATTTCATCAATCTGCCCGACAAGCGTATACCCCTGCTCCCTGATGAATACCTGCCCGAACTGGAAAGGCTTGAGCGCTGGCAACCACCTCAGGATGAAGCGTTCCCGCTGTCTCTCATCAGTGGCCGAAAAATCGAGACCATCAATAGTTGGATTCACGTTCGAGGTGAGACCAACTACTGCTATGTAAATCCGGAAGATGCCCGGCAGTTGGGAATTGCAGAGGGTGCAACGGTGAAGGTGTCCTCTAAAGTCGGTTCGCTGCGAATACCGGTGAAAATCAGCGATGAACTGATGCCCGGAGTGGTCTGGATCCCGCACGGCTGGGGTCGGACTGTTGCCCAGGTGCCGGAAATGGCCGTCGAAAAACGAGGGGTGAATGTGAACCTGATTACCGATGATGATTGGACTAAGCTGGAACCCTTTGCCGGGATGGTGATGCTGGACGGGATTCCGGTCCGGGTGGAAGCAGCCGAATAGACGAAGATGATGGATTTACCTGTATCCGGCTTTCGAGTTATGCGCCAGACGGCACGCGTGTTGGCTGATGGCCTCATCCATCGGAATGACCGGTTGAACCCGCTTCACCCGGCATCGATTACCTCTGATTGGTTGACCGAAGTTCTCCAGCTATTGGTGCCCGGGGTGCAGGTGACTTCCGTCCGGCATCTGGATAAGATGTTCGGGACTACCACCCACCTGCGTATCGGACTGGATTACAACACTGCCGGTATAGAAGCCGGTTTGCCGCAAACGATGTACCTCAAGCTGGCGCCCAGGGAGCCAGCGACACGAGTGTTTATCAGTCTTTTCAACCTCGCGCAACACGAGACACGGTTCTATAACGAGATCGCACCGCAGTTTTCCGGGATTGTTCCCCGGGCTTTCTATTCCGCAGCCGAAAGAAGAGGGCCACGATTTGTCCTGCTCATGGATGATTTGCATACTACCGGCCAGACCAAAGATGTCACTCACCCCTGTTCATTTGAAGAGGCTTGCGCTGTGGTGAAGTCACTGGCTACCGTTCACAGCGCATTCTGGAACACCCCGCGCTTCGAAGAAGACCTGGACTGGTTGATCACTTACCGAACAGACCCTAATGTCCGGTTGAACCGGCTTATGCGCCGGTGGGCACTGAAGAAGACGCTGGCCACATACAGCGACATCATCCCGGCTGAGGTCAGGCAGGAGGGAGCGTACATTAACAGAAAATACGATGACCTGGAACTGTATTGGGCGCAACCACCACAGACGCTGATTCACGGTGACCCGCATATCGGGAATATGTATTTCAGCGATCACGATGCCGGGCTTCTCGACTGGCAGGTGGTGCGCCGGGGACAGGGGATGCGCGATATCTCCTATTTCCTGGTTTCCTCATTACCGACCGAAACAAGATGGGCGCATCAGGAGAACTTGATCAGGCTGTACCTTGATCATTTACAGGGAGCCGGCATTGCGGCTCCTGATTTCCATCAAGCCTGGGAGCAGTATCGCTTGCATACTTTCTATACCTGGATTGCACAGATTGTAACAGCGGCTGCCGGGACGCTTCAGCAGGAACGGATTGTAAGAGCGGGGCTCAGCCGGACGGCTCAGGCTATCGTTGATCTCGATTCCCCGGGAGCGTTGCGGGCAATGTGATAACTGAGTGTTTGGCAGGAGAATGAACATGAGCAAATCAAAAGATGCATTCAACAGACTAATAGAAACGCTCCGTCAGGCGGCCGATAATTACCTCGTACCGGAGCGGGGAATTATGAGTACGCTGGATACTGCTGAAGGCTTTCGCTATATCCTGCATATGCTCAGCGCCGGAATCGATCTCTACCTGGAAGGAGACCCCCAAAGGCCGGAATTCATTCGGATCGTCTCCCCCACCCGCAAGCTGATGGGCGATAATCCGGATGCCATCTATCACTTTGCCCGCATTCGGGACGACCGATCGTACCGGATTACCGGGAAAAAGACGGATGAATGCTATATCTCATTCACGGTTCATGGCCGGCCTGCAGACGGCCGGCTGGGCGCTGCCGCCGAACCGGTGCTGGCCGATATGAATGACCGGGACTTCCAGATTTCGCCCGACGGCAGCTTCGAGATTATTCTGAGCCCTCAGAAGCAGGAAGGCAACTGGATCAAGCTTATGCCCGGCAGCGCCTCTCTGATTACACGGCACTATTATGAGTTGGAAGGGAGTCCCGCGGCTGAACGCGACCGGCACATCGACCTTCACATTGAATCCCTCGATCCGGTTCCGGTGCGACCGCCGCTGACAGATGAAGCTGTTGCCCGCCGCATCGATGACCTGGTCGCTTTCATTCGAGGAGGGACGGTTGAGATGATGATCCCCGGCTCGATTCCTATCCCGTTCGTCTCCACAACTCCAAACGAGCTTCCCGAACCGATGGTTTTCAGTATGGCCGGGCAGGATTCCTGGGGTGCGGTGGATATCGCCTATTCGATGGCTCCATTCCAGGTGCAGCCGGACGAGGCGCTGATTATCGAAGGTACACTCCCCGTTTGTGCTTTCGCCAATGTGGTGTTATGGAACAAGCATATGCAATCGTTGGAATACCGCGATCGCCGGGTATCACTGAATCGAAAGCAGATCTTCCGGGAAACCGATGGTTCCTATCGTATCATCGTCGCTCACCAGGACCCCGGCCTGCCCAACTGGCTGGATACCGAGGGCCACACCGAGGGTACGGTGTTCTGGCGGATTTTGTTGCCGGCAGAACAACCGGCCCAGCCGGCATGCCGGCTGGTGAAGCTTTCCGAGGTTAATAAGGTAACAACCTGAAGCATGTCATGCTGAGGGCACTCAGCATCCAGAGGGGAGATGGGGGGAGGTTTGCCGGATGAGGCTTTTACCCCCCTTTCCATCTGGATTCTGAATCGAGTTCAGAATGACAAGGTTGGGTAATGGATTACCAATCAGGGGACGGAATGACATAAGTCACAAATCCTCTCTACCCGCGAGGGAGAGTTAGGGTGAGGGGGCAAGGCTCATATCGTTATGTCATTGCGAGGCCTTGCGCCAAAAGCGGAAGGCCGTGGCAATCTCTTTATCAAACGGGGAGATTCCTGAGAAGGCGGGAACCCGTAGCGGTGGGATGAGGCTGTATCAAGCTGGCAATGAAACCAATCAACCGGGCATAGTGAGAACCGGATTTCGGATTCCCCGATCATGTCGAGGACAGGCTTGTCCGGAACGACACGAACAAGCACGTCGCTTTGGTTTATAAGGAACATGCGCTGAATGTCATTCTGAACTTGATTCAGAATCCAGAGGGGTCGGGTGGCGGTAAAAATCCTCTCGCCCCTCGGGGGAGAGAGTTAGAGTGAGGGGAAAGACCACATTGTGGGTTCCATACAATGGAGACAACATGATGAACTTTGGCTACGCCGGTAAAATCCTTCGAGTTGATTTGACTTCGGGCCGGATCAGTGAGGTTGACACCTCAGATTATTCGGATCGCTTTCTGGGTGGACGCGGTATCGCAGCCAAAATATACTGGGACGAGGTTGGCCCGGAAATCGATGCGTTCGACCCGGAGAACCGGCTGATCTTCGCTACCGGCCCTTTATGCGGAATTCCGGTGATTGGAGGCTCTCGTTGGACAGTCAGCGGGAAATCGCCCGAGCCAATCCCCCAATCCTTTTCCTATGGAAACCTGGGTGGCCGATTCGGGGCCGAATTGAAATTTGCCGGATACGATGCCATCGTTGTTCATGGGAAATCGGAGAAA
>CAZDMY010000127.1:0-7092 GCA_964506405.1 uncultured Dehalococcoidia bacterium
CAGCTACTTCACGGAAGTTATCATTTTTGATAATTTGTTTCATTATGGTGATATTATACTATAAGGTGGGCATGATATACAAGTGGGATATGCCCACTACATAACGATAGTAATTCTGGAGTTATAACAAGGGATATTCTCCTCTCCTTGGCTACGTATTGACAATTAGGCAGGTTGTCCCCCTCCTTGCCTTTTTTGTGTGACTCATGTAATATCTGTACAACCGTTTCAGCAAATGCAAGTCTATTCGAAGGTGGTCCATACGAAAAAGCATTCTTGTTTCGCGCTACTCTTTATTCTGGTTGGACTCGTTGCTTCGTTCATCTTTGCACTGCCTTCAGATGCTCAAGCAGATACCACCCACTATGTCAAAGCGGGAGGGACTGGCCCGGGAGTTGTATCTGGTGCTGGGGATACCCAGGTAAAGGCTGGTTGGGCACCGTGTGTATACGATATCAACTTGAACGGCAAAATTGGATACGGCGAGATGGTGAAAGCCCTGATTGAATACCTGAAGGGAGAAATCAGTTATTCCCAGATGGTCGATGTCCTGATGGTGTACTTGACGGGCGAAACTTGCAGCTGTTATCTGGAAATGGTTCCCATCCCCGGCGGGAGCTTCCAGATGGGAGACCTCACTGAAGGCGACGGGTATTATAACGAACTCCCGGTTCACACGGTGACCCTCTCCCCGTTCGAGATGGCCCAATACGAGGTCAGCTACGCCGAATGGATGGAGGTAAAGATCTGGGCCGAAGCAAATGGGTACACCTTCAACATGCCCGGAGATATGGGAAGCGAAGGGTATGAAGGAACGCAGGATGAAACCCACCCGGTAACGGATACTGAGTGGTATGATGCTGTTCTGTGGTGCAATGCTCTCAGTGAGATGGAAGGGCACACCCTATGTTACTACACCTCAGGGTCTCAAACGACGGTGTACCGTTCGGGGCGAATAGATATCGAAAACAACTGGGTGGACTGGGATGCCAATGGCTATAGACTTCCGACGGAGGCGGAGTGGGAGTATGCCTGCCGGGCGGATACCACCACCAAATACAATGTAGGGGATACCATCGACGGGAATGATGCCAATTACTGGGATAGTGGTGATGGCTATGATAACGGGACCACCCCGGTGGGCTATTACCCGGCCAATGACTGGGGGTTATACGATATGCATGGAAACGTCTGGGAATGGTGCTGGGATTGGTACAAAGACGATTATTACAGCACCAGTCCCTTGACTGATCCGAAAGGCCTGGCAACGGGTTCGCGCCGTGTCCTTCGTGGCGGGAGCTGGGGCAACTCCGCGCCCTACTTGCGTTCAGCCAATCGCGACTACTTCTACCCGGGTAGCGAGTTCAACATCATCGGCTTTCGCCTTGTTCGTTCCAGTCCCACGCCAACAGTATCCGACGATGTTGAAGATGTCCTCCGGGATATACTCGATAAACTGATAGTGGCTTATACCCAGACGGATGGGGCCACTGCAGCATACCAGGGCCAGAACGTCAAAACGCTACCCCAGCTTGAGCAAGGGAATGCTTATTTTGTGTATTCCGTCAAGGACGTAACGCTGGAACTACCTGATGACATCAACCAGCAAATCGTGAAGGGCTGGCAGCTACCGGCATGGATCGCCGCAGACGCACCGGCATCAACAACTCTCTCCGAATACAAGGACAGCATCTATTTCGTCATTGGCACCGACAGCGAATCGGACGGATTCAAATTATATATCAGCCCGGCTGTCACACCGCTGACCACGATCCAAGTCGGGCAGGAGTACTGTTACATCACCGGACTGGGGCCGGGCAATCCGACTTGCATAACGAGGCAAAAACAGAATCTATTCATGAATTTAACGGACACTGTACTTAATTATTGAAGCTGAACGAACGGAATCTGAGGAAACGAGAAGACAGAGGTCAGGAGTCAGAAGACAGAATTAAGTAGACTGTCACCTTAATCTCAAGAGCATGTACTTCAAAGCCCCCGATAAACATCTTTACGATGCCGTACGCGGAAAACTGTAATTATCTTGCTCTATTTTTTGATGTGATACAGGATCCGGTATTCCCCACTATCCACACGATAGGCGTCTTCTTCGCCCTTTAGGGATTTTGAATCTTGAGGATGGGGATTTTTCTCCAATTCGACTATCTTCCCCAGTATCTGGCGTCGAATCTTCGGTTGCAATTCGGCGATTTCCTTTTCAGCACGGCGCTTAACCTTCAGTGTCCAACTCACGCGCGGCTCTCTCCGATATCAGCCAGGAAATCATCCAAAGACCTGGCGGACTCATACTTGACTTCACGATATGCTTCCAGGTCTTCTTTCTCCTCTTCTTTTCGCAACCAATCCTTCAATGCTTCGCATACCATCTCGGTCATCGATGTTCCCCGGTCTATAGCGGCAATTCGCACTGATCGATAGAATTCCTCGTCCTTCAGATCAATAGTGATTCTCGTATCCTTGCCCATCAGGTGCCTCCGGCTCCAGTATAACTCAAATTATCCATAAGTCAACTTTTCAATTTATTGATGACCTGATCGGGAATCCAGAGGAGTGGTGGGAACCTGGAACCAATAACCTCGAACTCCGAACTTCGAACCCGGCACCGGGTACTCGGCACTTAAAGGGGGGATACCTAACTGAATCAATGAAGATAAATGAACGGAATCTGAAGAAACGAGAAGCTAGAAGTCAGGAGTCAGAAGATAGAATCCCACCCGAACCGGACATTTATGAAATACTGTTGTCACCAGAATATCTCTTTGCTTTACGGTGAGGAGGATTACTGATGAACAAGACAGAACTTATCGAGCGTTTGCAATATTTGACCGAGGATGAACTTTCGGAAGTACTTGCCTTTGTCAAATTACTGCATGAGACACCGGACGGGCTCAACGAAGATGAAGTCCGCCAAGTGCAAGAGGGGCAGAATGATTTTGCTCAGGGTGACTGGGTGCGCTTCGAAGATGTCAGATGAACGGAAATTGAAAAAGTCACGAATCAGTGGGGCAGGCCGAATTCGGCCTGCCGCTTGTCGTCGAGGTGGGCATCAGGTGTCTCTGATTGGGGATTTGAAATTTCGGTTTGAGAAGTACTCACGTATCAGATCAGGGGTCGGATGAGTAGAAATCCAAAGGGATGAAGACGGAGTTAAAGCAATCGGCTTCTGTTGGAACCGGACAACTGGAAATAAAACAAAAAAACCGGCTCCCAGTGAAATGGAAAGCCGGTTTCTAATTTTGACTGTTTAAGCCTATACGCCCATTTCGACCGCGATCAGTTCACGATGGTAATCGGCATCCCCGTAAGCAAGCTCAGCAGCCTTGCCCCGGCGGAAGTACAGTTGTAGATCGTGGTCCATGGTGAAACCGATGGCCCCATGTACCTGGTGCGCCGTGGTCAGAATCCGCTGATAGGCATCCGAGCACCATGCCTTCGCCATCGAAATCTCTTTGGCGCAGGGTTCGCCCTCACCTGCCAGCCAGGCCGCTTCGTAAGTGATGAATTTGGAACCATCGACATCCGTGGCCATATTGGCACCGTGATGCTGCACGGCCTGGAAACTGCCGATCGCTTTGCCGAACTGTACGCGTTCCTTCGAGTATTCGATGGTCATTTCCAGCACTTTCTGCGCACCGCCGATGATCTCGGCACACTTCCCGATAGCGCCGCGCTGAATAACCCTTTGCACTGTATCCCAACCTTTGCCTGCTTCCCCAACAATATTAGCTTTCGGTACTTTGACATTTTCGAAAGCTACCTCAGCCTGTTTATCGGAGGCTATGGTGGTCAACGGAGTAATGCTTATCCCCGCACTCCTGGCATCTACTAACAGTATCGTTATGCCGTCATCCGTTTTCGCCGGTACCAGGAAGTAGTCGGCGGAAGCCGCATCCGGGACAAACAGTTTAGTGCCGTTCAGTACGTAATCATCGCCTTCGGCCTTTGCTTTAAGTTCGATCCCTTCCGGTGTGTAGGTTCCGGCCGGTTCAAGTATGGCCGGTGACATGATCAGCTTACCTTCAGCGATCTGAGGCAGAAATTCCTTCTTCTGCTCCTCCGAGCCGGCATCGAGAATGGCCAGCCCGCAAAGAGTGGTCGAGAAAAACGGACCGGGGCAGCAGGCACGGCCCATCTCTTCAAAGAGAATGGCCAGTTCAAAGAATCCCATCCCCTGGCCACCGTATTCCTCGGGGAAAACGAGGCCCATCCATCCCAGCTCGGCCATCTGCTGCCAGTAGTCCGGGGAATATCCTTTCTCGTCCTTTTCCATCTCTCGGACATGTTCCTTGGTGATATTATCGTCCATAAAGCTCCGGGCGAAATTGCGGAGCATATCCTGTTCTTCACTGAATTGAAAATCCATCGTTTCCTCCTTAAGGTAATAGCCGGCCGCTATCCGCGCGGCATGCGCAATCCGGCTCCGGCGATTGTATTCCGCATGATCTCCAGTGTACCGCCCGCGCTCATCAAACCGATCGCCCTCATGTAGAGATACTTAATCTCTCCACGCAGTGGTGCCCATCTGGATTCTTCATCAAGCTGCCCGTAGGGGCCCAGGATTTGCATGGCCGTATCGTAAACCTTCTTGGTCGATTCGATTCCGTACAGCTTGATCATGTTGCTTTCTTTCGGTGTGGGCAGGCCCTGGCTTTGCATCCAGACGACGTTATAGGCCATCATTCTGCCGACTTCCAGCCGGGTGGCACAATCGGCCAGCTTCTGCCGGATGACCTGATCTTCGGAGAGGGGTTTGCCGTTGCGTCTGGTTTGTTTGCAGTATTCGATAAGTTGATCGAGAACGCCCTTGGCATAGGTCATCACCGACCCGCTGAAAGGCCTCTCGAAGTTCAGCGTTTCCAGGATCACCTTGAAACCGTTCCCCTCACCGCCGAAGAGTGCATTCTGGGGTACCTTCACATCTTCCATCCAGACGCTGTTGAAGGCAAAGAGACCGTCCATGTGCTGAATGGTCTGCATGGTGATTCCCTTCGTGTTTTTCAGATCAAGGATAAAGCAACTGATCCCTTTGTTCGGGGGCACTTCGGTGTTGGTCTTCACGAAAAGCAGGTAGCGGTCGGCCACATGGGAACCGGAGGACCATATCTTCTCACCGTTGATCACCCACTCGTCACCTTTAAGTTCGGCTTTGCTCTTCATTGAGGTCAGGTCGGAACCGGCCTCCGGCTCGCTCATTCCTTCGGACCAGGTCACCTCTCCCTTGACGATTTCCGGCAGGTACCGTTGCTTATCCTCTTCGGTACCCAGCCGCATAATGGTGGGCCCGATGATGGAAATTCCGTACAGATCGCGTCCCGGAACTTTGGCATAGTTCAGTTCCTCGGCGAGGATGAAATCGTACATAAAGGGCGCTTCCTGCCCGCCGTACTGCTTTGGCCAGGTGATACCCAGCCAGCCCTTGGCGGCCAGTTTTTTTCGCATTTCAGCGGCGAACTGGTGGATCTCGTCAATCGCTTCTTCTTCGTATTGACAGTCCGTGTCACATCCCCTGAAATCGGCAGGCACTTCTTTCTTTATGAAATCCCGGACTTCCCGGCGAAACGCCTCTTCATCAGCGGTAAACTTAAGGTTCATACGGTCCTCCTATTTAGCTTCCGGCGTCGATTGGCTGACTGGCCCCCGGTGAGTGCCCGGCAGGCAAACAACCGTTCCTATTTTACATCCTGCGATGCGCCTGAGCAAGTCGATTTAATCCTCAGGTATTGAGTCGTGATGTTAAACATATAGCCCTATGTGCAATTGCTGAAAATTGGAATTAGGGATGGGCATAAATGTTTTAATTTAGAAAAAAATCTGATATAATTATGACTCCAAGAGGTGGGGGTCATGTACAATAGGGTGGGGATAGTGGTTATTGGCTATCAGGTCGTCATACTGATACTCATCTAATCTGTACCAGATGGCGATTACAGGGAAGGGCATTTACTTAGTTTTATTAAAAAGGGGTTTGTAGTTGAGATCGAAGTTCAATTGATATGTAATTGTAAGACAAACTGAAAATCACGTTCGGTTATGTATGGATCCCATGAGGGGTAGTATGGGAGAAATACTATTATTTGTACTCGTCCCAATCGCCTTGGCGGCAGTATTGATCTATTTAGTCAAAACATTTGATAATGATAGCAAGTAATACTTGCGTGGCTGTCGCCATTAGCTTACAGTCCGATTTCGGTTCGATCCGGGGTTATTTTTCCTCGAAGCCAAATATCATGGCATTTATGGAGAGGGAGCTAAAAACCTGGTGAGCCGGGAGGGATTCGAACCCTCGACACCCGGATTAAAAGTCCGGTGCTCTACCGCTGAGCTACCGGCCCACCCCAAAAACTATAGCGCAACTACCGTTTTCCGTCAAATATACGGATACCTATAGAGGATCACCCCCATATACTTAAACCTCGATGTTCTTCGTACTCACCGGGCTCTTATTTACTCTCAAATCGAAGAGAATCGCGCTATCCGTTACTGCACGATTGTAAAAGAAGCTCAGCCCCACTTTGCCAGCTTGCTTTGTAAGCTAACCAAATGATATGCTTTATTTCATCAGCACGCAGAATGCACGGGCTGTCTTTTTGTGTGCTCACACCCTTCGTGTGGTAAACAGATAATAAATAAAGGAGGGATCAATGAGGGTCCGCAAATCAATGATGAAACTGGGTAAGGCGGCTATCCTGCCACTGATGATCCTGTGCATCGTTGCACCGATGAATGCAGATGCCAGTATTGAACGTGAAAACAGCCAAGTCGACAAAGAGGTAAGAACTATAGGTTCATCCCCTGTGTACCAAATAGGAGCCGATCAATTACTAATTCTGAAAAGCGCAATGGGACCTGCGCTTTCGATGGCAGGCGCACTCTTTACGGATGAAGCAACCCCGGCTTTAGCTGACCGGAGTCAATCGCCTGAAGCAGAAACAGCTTCACAAATCGATGATATCTTACGGAATAAACCGCTATTACTCAGCTTTACCAGCGGAGGATGCCGATACTGTGCCGATCAGAAACCGGTGATCGCTGAATTGGAAATCGAGTATCAGAATGCCATTGCCTTTATGA
>CAZDMY010000128.1:0-7074 GCA_964506405.1 uncultured Dehalococcoidia bacterium
AATGAAATCGACCGTTTTCTCGTTGTTATAGTGAGCCGACGACTGTTTTTCAAATGAGGGCAGGTGAATGCAGGAGTTGCTGGATCGATACGCCCGTTACCTGGATGTAGAGCGTTCCCTGTCCCCGAACACTATCCGCAATTATACGACGGACGTCCTCCATTTCCTGAACTTTCTGGATCTCGAGGAAGTGAAATCCCTGGAGGATATCGACCATCCCATCATCAGAAACTATCTGGGCCAATTGCTGGATAGCGGCACTGTCCGGGGCAGCATCTCTCGTAAAATGAGCGCGCTTCGCTCGTTTTTCCAGTACCTCAACCGGGAGCACCTCATTGAAAACGAACCTCTGGCACTCATCTCCAATCCGAAAATGGAGAAGCGGCTCCCCTCGTTCCTTACCAGTGAGGAGATACTATCTCTGCTGGCGGCCCCCGAAGGATCCACACCTCACGGCCTGCGCGACAAGGCTATACTCGAACTTCTTTACGCATCCGGTCTCCGAGTCAGCGAAATTGCGTCACTGAATACGAAGGATATCAATGTGGAAAACCGACAGCTTCTGGTTTGGGGGAAAGGGTCAAAGCAGCGGATGGTGCTAATGGGCGAGCCGGCGGCCGAAGCAATCGCTGACTATCTTGAAAACGGAAGGCCGAAACTTGCGAGCGATCAAGGCTCGGCTGCACTATTCCTTAATCGATACGGCCGTCAAATTGCCCAGCGTCGAATCCAGTACCTGTTGAAAAAATACGCTAAGCTGGCCGGGATAACCCGGCGGGTACACCCCCACATGCTGAGGCATACCTTTGCCACCCACATGCTGGACGGCGGTGCCGATTTACGAGTGGTACAGGAATTACTCGGGCACACCGACCTCGCCAGCACACAGGTGTACACGCATGTAACCCGCAGCCACATGCGCAGCCGCTATCTGCAGGCGCATCCAAGAGGGCAGGAGAAAGAGTGGAAAACTAGCGAGAGTGACAGGAATCAGGAGTCAGAAGACAGGAGTCAGGAGTTAGAAGACAGGAGTCAGGAGACTAGTACTTAGTTACAATATTAATAGTATTGCCTCCCATACATACTTCGTCTTAGCTCAGCACGAACGGGCTGGCAGTCTATAATTTCACACTGCCGTTCTCCCTGAGCTTGTCGAAGGGGATGAGGAGTCAGAAGACTAGAGACCAACGACTGATGACCAATGAACACTTGTGATGATATGTGTTTGTTGTTATACTAGCTGAAAATCACAAGTGATGGAACTGAAGACTGAAAACTGATTACTGTAAACTATCATGAAAATTCTCGTAATCAACGGCCCGAATCTGAACATGCTCGGCAAACGTGACCCCTCGCATTACGGGAGCAAAACCCTTGATGAGATCAACGAAGCAATCTCTTCTCGGGCAGCGGAACTGGGCGTTGAATGCCTGTTTTACCAGTCGAACCACGAAGGGGCGATCATCGATTTCATACAGGAGCAGTCGAACGCGGCTGACGGGATCATCATCAACGCCGGCGCATTGACTCATTACAGCTACTCTATCATGGATGCGCTGATCGATTGCCGATTGCCGGTTGTCGAAGTTCACCTCTCGGATATTCATGCCCGGGAGGAATTCCGGCGAAAATCCGTGATCGAGCCTATCGCACGAAAGCAGATCAGCGGACACGGCTGGCAGGGGTATCTTGAGGCACTCGAGCTGCTCGCCACGATATAGATGGGCTGGTTTCGAAACTGCCCCTACTGAGGGCCGCCGTCCGAAGGGATGACAATCCCCGTAATATAAGCCGAGGCATCCGAAGCCAGAAACAGAGCCGGCCCCAGGTGATCTTCCGGTAGGGCTGCACGTCTCAATGGCAGGCCCTGAGAGAATTTCTCGATAAATTCAGCCCCCATCTTTTTCTTAACTCGTTCAGTAAGTGTGATTCCGGGCGCAATGGCATTAACCCGAACGTTATCGGGCCCCCATGCCACAGCAAGCGCCCTGGTCATCTGGTTGACGGCGGCCTTGAATCCGCCGACCACTGCCTCGAACGGAATTGGCTTAGTACCCGAAAGCGAGCTGAAATTGATGATACTGCCGGATTTTTGATCGATCATCACGCGTGCCACCGCCTGATTGCAGAAGAAGACCGCCCGGTAATTTCTCCCATGCAGTTCGTCGTAGTGTTCAGCGGGCATATCGATGGGAGGCATCACCCAGATATCTCCTGCTCCCCCGGCTACGTTGAGCAGCACGTCAATGCGCCCGAACTCATCTCTGGTTTTCTGAACCATAGCTTCCAACTGTGATATTTCGGTCACATCGGTGGGAACGACGAGCGCGGTGCCACCTTTGCTCCTGATCTCTTCGGACGTTTCTTCAAGCTGGGAAACAGTGCGCGCTACCAGCGCTACTTTAGCTCCCGCCTGGGCAAAACCGACGGCCATTGCCTTGCCGATCCCCCGACTGGCTCCGGTGACGATGGTCACTTTCCCTTCCACTGAAAAACTGGGTAATGACATGGGAGCCTCCTTCTATTTTGAGATTCGTTCATCCACAACCAGGAACACCACCCGCTCCATATCCAGAAAGGTTTTCTCATCAGCCTCGATTTCGGACCGCGCATCACCCATTCGCCTGGACATGGTAGCCTCATAAGCCCCCTGATCCTTGAACCAGAGTTCAGTTATACAATCATATAGCGGTTCGCTGGACTCATCCAGCGAAACAACATAATTGCGAAAATACCTGATGAGCCCCCGGGACCGGCTGATAATAAGCGGGGCGTGCTTTTGCTCGTAATGAGTTTCGAATTCAGTTCTTGAAATGCCCGGCTTTCGTTTCAAAAGTGCAATAGCTTTGAACGAATTCGGGCCGGCATCTTCGGCTTCGATATCCGAAGCTTTCTCCTCGACCAGAAACGGGGTTGTGGCGTTTGAATCCAGGAACTTCTGCTCGTCTTCGCGAATCACCAGGCCCTCTTGGGACTGGACAAATTCCATCAGCTTCACCGAATCCTCCAGGGAATCAAACCAGAACTGGCTGATGCAATCGAAGCCGAAATCCTGCCCCGTGAAAACTTGAGAGATATGATTGCGGACATAGTGTTTTAACCAGGGAAGCACGCGAATGGAGAGTGGCGCATGTACTTCCTCGTAGTGTTGAATAAACTCCTCGCGCGATATGCCGCTCTTGCGTCTCATTAAGGCCAGGGTCTTGATCATTGCTGGTTTCCCCCTTTCATGGGCTCAATCTGGGCGATCACCGGTGCAACCCCGCAGGTTCCTTTAGGGCTCAGCATGTGTTCCCGGTACTTGGTGAAACGGCCTTGAAGGTGCTCATCGATCTGCTCCTGAGTATAATCCAGGGTATGCCAGATCTGGATTCCCATCTGTGTAGCCTGTTCCCGGGCAGCTTCCACATCGTCAACTGAAAAAACGACTCCCATCAACCCCTCACCACGGGCTTCAATGAATTGTTTGACATGGCTGTCGCGGCCCGGCAGAGGAGCCACCAGTTCGATCCCGGCATCCCAGCTCATTGCAACCTCTATACCGAAATTAGCCGCATCCTCGGCATTTGCACTGTTAAAAGTAGCGCCTAACAGCCTGGAATAGACCTCTATTCCTTTCTTAAGGTCCTTAACTGCGATGGTAACACGATTCACTCCGAGCGGTTTCATGAATCCTCCTTTTTGCCATCTCGAGCATCGATTTTCTGGATAAAGAACGTTCCCAGTGTCTTGGCAATCAACTGCCCGTTGCTAGTGATCTCCGCTTCGGATGTGGCCAGGTTGCTGGATTTATTGACCACTTTCGCTTCGCAGACTAGTTCACCGGTAAGCACCGGCCTGAAATAATTGATTTTTAATTCAATTGTTCGGCACAATTCGTCTTCCCCGAGAGCAAAAAAAGCCGCGGCCCCGGAGCAGGCATCGGCCATGGTGTAAATAGCGCCCCCATGGACCGTTCCATAGTTGTTCAAAAGCTTATCGGCAACCTGCATTTGGCGTAGCCACTTTCCAGTTTGTGCCAGGTTAAATCCAGATTATCGACAAACGGCGTTTGCCGCATGGATCGCGGAAGTTTTCTCATAAAAAGTAGTCCTTTCAGTTCACAACGTGTGTCCGTCGATAGCCGCCCATATGATTTCGGATGGCATCACGACACGGAAATCACCTTTATCTGCCAGTGCTTTCCTCAGAAACATAGTGCATCCCGAGCAGGGGGTAATAATGATTCTGTTCCTGACGGAAGCTGCCAGCGAATCCAGTTGATCCGGTTTCATACAGCACATCTTCTCATCCAGGTGATGAAGTTCCAGTCCGTCTATTTTGTTCAGTATCTTAAGAACCGCTTCAATATCCGGCGTGCTACCCAGAAGCTCCCGCCGATAGCGATGGCAACCGGGATAGAAATCGGCCTCAAGTTCGAGCTTACCTGATTGGAAAAAGCGAGCCAGCAGGGTGGGATGCCAGATAATCTCTTCCGGGATATTATCACGGATATGGTTGAAGACCAAATCGCATCCGGCACAATATACGATTATCTTATCAGCCCCTGCGGCGCGTACCTGTTTCAGGTTTTCCTCGAAAAACTCGCGGGCCAGATCATTGGCTTGCTCCAGATCGCCTTCGTGTTTCTGATCAATTGCATGTAAATAGAAGGGGTCGCCGCAGCAGTATTCCCTGGGAAGGAGGGTGTAATCGACCTGAAAATGATCCAGCAACCTGGCGAACGCTTTCATATCGGCAGGTTCCAGGTAGGGGTTAAAGCAACTGGCGATAAGCACATATTCCGCCTTATCGGAGGTGCGAAAACCGAATTCATCCTGAAGCAACCGATTTCGATCTTCGATCTGTCCAGTTCCCTGGGCAATGCCGCCCTCGCGGATTCTCGCAATCATTTTTTCATTGTGCATGAATCGCTCCTGGATTAGCTACGATTTCGATTTTCGCCAGTCGATGAATTCCACCATTGTCCCTCCGTACTCAGATGCATCGAAATACACGAATTCCATGAATCCCATATCCTGATACCAGATGGGCTCGATGCCTTTCTCGGCGAAATGAGCTTTAACTGAGGCCATATCATCCGTCTCAAAAGCAATATGATGAATGCCGTCCCCGTACCTGGAAAGGTACTCGAAATACGGGTTTTCGCCAGATACCGGCTGGATAAACTCTACCTGGACATCCCCGTGTTGAGCAAAAGAAACCAGAATCCTGGTTTCAACCGTCTCTCCCCGGAACACGGCCCCGGTCATATCGACTTCCGCCGGCGGTGAGAACGGCCCCATCTTAAAAACGGATTCAAAATGCCGGCCGGCCTTTTCAATATCTGCAACCACATAGCCGAGTTGATACAGGGGTGGGAACCTGAATTCGTCGCTCATATCCATTCCTCCTTATCGCAGTGGTAATACCGTTACTAAACCCGATCATTCTCCAGGTTCAGCTATCGCTCCGCATAAGCCCAAAACTATAAGTTGTCATCACGAGGAGGCCGGCAAGCCGACGTGGTCGGTAGATGCGCTGTGGCGTATGATCTCCCCGAACCTCAGAAAGGTTGCCACGTCCGCCTCTGGCTGGCTCGCAATACCATTATTATTTCTCAGATCTTTTCGGCCACCTGCGCTGCCTGATAAGCAACCGCAGCGGCGTTACGTGATGCAATCACCAACAGTGAATATCTGAATCCCGGTTCCTTCCAGTTCCTGCACCAGATCATTTACCGGTTGCATACCCAGTCCGAGGACGACTGTATCAGCCGGCAATGCAGCAATTTCATTTCCCAGCCGGATGATCACGCTGTTTTCCGTAATCTCCAGGACCGGCGAATGCAAATAAAGCGGTACGCCCAGTTCGATCAGTTTTTGCTGAAGCGAGCGAAGCACCATTCGCTGGACGGTAATACCCAGTTCACCACGAGTAACCAGGCTCACCAGCCGTCCCTGCTCTGCCAGCAGAATCGCTGCCTCGATCGCGGTGTAACGGCCTCCCAGAACGACGGTTTTACCCCGGGGCTGAAGTTTCCCCGCTAAAACGTCGACCGCCTGTACCACATGAGTTCTATCGACCCCCGGAATATCAGGGACGAAAGGCTTTGCCCCTGTGGCAATCACCACTGCATCCGGGTTCAGTCCCAGCACCTTTTCTTTGGTGATTGCTGTGTTTGTGCGGATTTCCACGGAATGCTTGTCGAGGGAACGCCTCAAGTCAGCAATCAGACCCGAAAAATGCTCCTTTTCGGGCAAGGCTGAGGCGATATTCCATTGACCGCCGAGCTCCGATTCTTTCTCGTAAATGAAAACCTGGTGGCCACGTTGGGCCAGCAGGACCGCAGTGTGCATCCCGGCAAGCCCGCCGCCGGCAATCAGCACTTTCTTTACGGGATGAGCCGGCTCCAACGGAAAATGAGATTCTCGATTCAAAAACGGATTCACCGAACAAGCGCCCCGCCCCGTGCGGCGGTCCTGATTGAGGCAGTTCATGCAGTAGATGCATCGGCGAATCTCGTCGGGTCTGCCAGTACGAAGCTTATTGGGCAGTTCAGGGTCTGCCAGCAAGGGCCGTCCCAGGGCGATGAAATCAGCGCGACCACCGTCAACAATCTCCTGCGCCAGTTCGGGAGTGATCTTCCCGGCAGCCATAACGGGTATGTTGACAGCTTTTTTGATTTCGTCCACCAGAGGCATCATCGAACCGTTCGAGTACAAATATGATGGAATTGTGGTTGAGACCCAGAACTCAATTCCGCGCGAAACACTTATCACATCAGCGCCGGCCGCTTCCAGCATCGTGGCCTGTTGAGCTGCTTCGGCCGGCGTTGTGCCGCCATCCATATCGTCGCTGCCGTTTATGCGAATGGAAATCGGGACCTGGTTTCCTGTTTCCTTCTTGATCCGACGGATTACCTCGATCGGAAAGCGAGTTCGGTTTTCAACAGATCCGCCGTACTCATCCTTTCGTCGGTTGAGCACCGGACTCATGAACATTCCAGCCAGTGACCCGTGACAGGAGTGAATCTCCACCAGGTCCGCCCCAGCCTCCTTCGCCCTGCGTGCAGCCTGAGCGAAGTCCTCTATG
>CAZDMY010000129.1:0-7035 GCA_964506405.1 uncultured Dehalococcoidia bacterium
CACCTCTACCACGTGATCGGCAACGAACGGGTCCTGGTCATCGGAGAAAACCTCGCCGGAACTGGCCCCGATATATACAAGCCCTCCCACTGATAGTAAAATCAGCAATGCCAGGCCCAGGCAGGCGATCCGGCTTTCATTCCAGATCTCTTTCATAATAAAGCTAACCGAAAGAGTGTCAGAGTACTTTTTTCGATCATCACCCGACCTCTTATCCATCCCATAGAGGGAGGAAAGAGGAGCATGGCCATGACACGTATTCTATATCTTCAAGGCTTATCCGGATCCCCACC
The DNA here is from genome assembly GCA_964506405.1 of uncultured Dehalococcoidia bacterium. Classification (GTDB taxonomy): domain Bacteria; phylum Chloroflexota; class Dehalococcoidia; order SZUA-161; family SpSt-899; genus JBGLNL01. The sequence continues at coordinate 294 of CAZDMY010000129.1, forward strand.
ATTCCCCTCCCCGTTTCTTAAGCTCGACAACTCCCCCTCAAGCTGCATTCTGATCGATTCCGTCCTCTTTTCGACAAACGATTTCAATCCGAAATACCGCCCGACATCTTCACTCAGATTACGCTCAAACTCCTCAACAGTATAGAATTTCATATCGTCGGCTTCCACGCAGGAACGGATCAGGTCAGCGACTTCATCGATTCGCGCATTCATGGAACCAACCGAAAACGGTCCCTCGATCAATTCCTCAAGATACCCGTGATAGGTTTCTCGGTATGGCTTATGTTCCAGCAGGCGAGCCACCAACGGTCGATCGGCTGGCGGACCGCAGGTCGGTTCATCGATTTTGAAATCTATTATTTCCTGTTTGTCCAGACCGCACTTATACGTACCGAAAGCTTCATTGAGATCCCAGGGGATGATGCTGAAACGGCCATCGCTTTCGTAGAGATAGTAGTTCAGCCCCCGCCCCAGGTAGCTGTCCAGGCACACGAGGGAGGTTTCGACGGCAATGAAGCGCAGCACCTCATCAACATCGAGCACCTTCTCTATCTCCTGAGGGAAGGTGTCCGACGGCTCGTTGTTAAGTACATCCAGCATGTGCAGTAAGGCGGAGTGATCGCTTGTGCGTTCGTTGGTTTTCAGTTCCATATCTTCCAGCTTGTTGTGCTGCATCCCGGACCAGTTAAGATACGAACCGGAGAGTCCGGCTTTATAAAGGTCTCCGGTGCTGTCCTCAAAATGCCTTTCCAGAAACCCTTTGTCTATCTGCTCGACCTGGGTATATAATCCCATGTGAATATCGTTCACCCAGAGATCAACGTGGGTTGCCCGCGGGGCCGGAACTCCCATTTTCTCGAACACTTCGTAGGCAAGCCGCTCCCTCATGAACGATGGATCCCGGTAATTATTGTGGAAATTCAGCTTCTTCAACCCGCAGAATGAAAGTTGATTGTTCAGCCGGTCGAAATCCACCTTAAGGCTGATACGGTCGCTTTCATCGTCTACCACATAGGTCAGCGACGAGCTCCCCTTAGCCCGGACGGCCACCCCGGAAACCAATCGGCCGTCGAACCACAAATCAGCCGGCTTGTATTGCTCGTTTTTCGCCCTGGAGACCAGATGCTGCCAGAGATGGGGCTTCATGTAAACGATCACCCGGGGCACTTCGTCATCAAGGAAGACTTCACCATCATGAAACCCTTCAATGCCCGTCGACTTGTCTCGAACCTCACACCCGGTGCCGATTATCATGGGCAGGGTGAGGGCTGCCAGCACGATCAGGTTGAGTATCCTGTTATTTCGCATCTTCACTTCTTTTGTGCTCTAGTATAACGCAATAAAACCAGACTGAACATAGGGCTTGCCTCTAGCTTCAGTCTCCTTGACACCGTAACTTAACTATACTATAGTCATTTCAGTTGGCCGCACACGTTTTCGGCTTTTTTTCACTCTGTGCCCGTCAGCTTCAAGCCAACTCGTTCAGGAGATCAGATCATGAGAAGTGATATTGCAAAAAAAGGTATCGAACGCGCACCCCATCGCGCCCTGATGTACGCACTCGGCTGCGGGGATAAGGAAATCAGCCTGCCCTTTATCGGGGTGGTCAACAGCTTCAACGAGATCATCCCGGGGCATATTCATTTGAGGACAATCGCTGAAGCCGTCAAACAGGGGGTTTATGCCGGAGGCGGAACCCCGTTTGAGGTGAACACCATCGGCATCTGCGACGGCATCGCCATGAATCACCCCGGCATGCGTTTCAGCCTGCCCAGCCGGGAATTGATTGCTGATTCCGTGGAAACCGTGGTTCAGGCTCACGCCTTCGATGCACTGGTATTTATCACCAATTGCGATAAAATCATTCCGGGCATGCTGATGGCGGCCGCCCGGGTCAATATCCCCTCTATTTTCATCAGTGGCGGGCCGATGCTGGCCGGACGTCTGGGAAGGGATCAGTACGGGGATGTGTTCAATATGTTCGAAGCCGTTGGTAAGGCTGCCAACGGGCAGATCACCGAAGAAGAGCTCCATCGGCTGGAAAAGCTTGCCTGCCCCGGCTGCGGCAGTTGTGCCGGGATGTTCACGGCCAACACCATGAACTGCCTGACCGAGGCACTGGGCATGGGCCTGCCGGGGAACGGCTCCATTCCCGCCGCCAATTCGGCACGCGTAGCTCTGGCCCGGGAAGCCGGACGTAAAATTATGAAGCTGCTGGAACTGAACATCTGCGCTCGAGATATCATCACACCCGAAGCCATTCGTAACGCCTTTACCGTTGATACAGCCATGGGCGGCAGCACCAACTCCGTATTGCACCTGCTGGCCATCGCCTCGGAAGCGGGTATCGATTTCCCGTTGGAAGAGATCAACGAGATCGGCAGGAAAACACCTCATCTGGCCAAGCTGAGTCCGGCCGGAGAATATCATATTGAAGATCTGGATTTCGCCGGCGGCATTCCCGGTCTGATGACTGTTCTGAAGGACCTTCTGAACGTGGATGCCCAAACGGTGACCGCTAAGACGCTGGGCGAAAACCTTTCTCTGGCAAGTGTCAATGATTGGGATATCATCCGCTCCCGGGAGAATCCTTACTCTCCCACCGGCGGCCTGACCATCCTCTTCGGGAATCTGGCCCCGGACGGTGCAGTGGTCAAGAGCGCTGCCGTCGCCCCCGAGATGATGGTGCACAAAGGTCCGGCCCGGGTGTTCGATTCCGAGGATGAGGGCACAAAGGCCATAATGTCCGGTTCTATTAAGGAAGGCGAGGTGGTGGTGATTCGCTATGAGGGCCCTAAAGGGGGGCCCGGTATGCCGGAGATGCTCACGCCCACCTCGATTATCACCGGTATGGGATTGGGAGAGAAGGTAGCACTGATCACCGACGGACGTTTTTCAGGCGCTACCCGTGGTGCATCGATCGGACATGTATCACCGGAAGCCGCCGAACGCGGTCCTATCGCAGCGCTTCAGGAAGGTGATATGATCGAGATCGACATCCCAAACTTCAAACTGGAAGTTGCTCTTAGCCAGGAGGAGATCGATCAACGGCTGGCTCAGTTGCCACCATTTGAACCTAAGATCAAGACCGGATATCTGAGTCGATACCTGGAGAAAGTCACTTCCGCCAGCACCGGGGCAGTTTACCGGCAATAGGATTGGTCGAGGAGTATAAAATGGCCAAGTTAAGAGGTGCGCAAATTCTGTGTGAATCCCTGATCAAGGAAGGGGTTGAGGTAATTTTCGGCTTCCCCGGAGGGGCGGTGCTGCCCCTGTACGATACGCTGCCGGAGTACCCCCAACTGCGCCACATACTCGTAAGGCATGAACAGGGAGCGGCCCACGCCGCCGATGGTTATGCCCGCGCCTCGGGCAAGGTCGGTGTATGCTTTGCCACCTCCGGACCCGGCGCTACCAATCTCGTGACCGGAATAGCCAACGCGCATCTTGATTCTGTACCAATGGTAGCCGTAACCGGTCAGGTTGCCCGACCGTTCATCGGCAGGGATGCCTTTCAGGAGATAGATATCACCGGAATAACCGTACCCATTACCAAACATAATTATATGATACTTAAAGCGGAAGATATGGCCCGCGTGGTGAAGGAAGCTTTCCACATCGCCAGTACCGGCAGGCCGGGTCCCGTGCTTCTTGATATTCCCAAAGACGTCTTCGACGAGGAAACAAATTACCAGGAACCGGACCGACTGGACCTTCCCGGTTATGCCCCAACCCTGGAAGGACATCCGCTGCAGATAAAAAAGGCAGCCAGGCTGATCAATGAGGCCAAACGTCCGGTTATCATCGCCGGCCGCGGGATCATTATCGCCAATGCCCACGACGAGCTCAAAGAACTGGCCGAAAAAGCGCAGTTACCCGTGATTAATACCTTGCTGGGCATCGGCTGTTTCCCGGAGACGCACGTATTGAGCTTCGGGATGCTGGGGATGCACGGCATGGCTTGTGCAAACCTCGCTATCGATGCGGCCGACTTGATCATCGCCATCGGTATGCGGTTCGACGATCGAGCCACCGCCAGGGTCTCCGGTTTTGCGCCCAACGCGCAGATCATCCATATCGATGTTGACCCGGCAGAAATCGGAAAGAATCTGAAAATCACTGTTCCGATCGTGGGAGACGCCCGGTATATTCTTCAGGCATTAAACCAGAAGATTGATTCGAGCACGCACACGGAGTGGATTCGCCAGATAGAAGAGTGGCGGCAGCAGCATCCATTAATCACGGTCCGGGCAGGAAACGAACTTCTGCCGCAATATATTATCCGCCAGATATATGAGATCACCAAAGGAGAGGCCACTATCGTCACGGGTGTGGGACAGCATCAAATGTGGTCGGCACAGCACTACTGCTACGATAAACCCAACAGCCTGATTTCCTCCGGCGGTCTCGGAACGATGGGCTTCGAATTGCCCGCCGCTATTGGTGCCAAGGTAGCCCTACCGAATGAACCCGTATGGGCAATCGCCGGCGACGGTGGGTTTCAAATGACCATCCAGGAACTGGCAACCATCGCTCAGGAAAACCTGGGGGTGAAGATTGCGATCATGAACAACGGTTACCTGGGAATGGTCCGGCAATGGCAGGAAATGTTCTATGACCGGCGATATACCGCCACACCGCTGGCCGGCCCGGATTTCGTGAAGATTTCCGAGGCTTACGGAATTCATGCCATACGGGTGAATAAGAAAACCGATGTGATCGGGGCCATTCAGCAGGCAATGGCAACGCCAGATCCGTTCCTGATCGATTTCCAAATCGAGCCGGAGGAGAATGTCTATCCCATGGTTGCACCGGGTGCGGATATTGCCGATATCATGATAGACCCGCGCGATCGGGAAATGGTACCGAGTTCATCTTCAAACAGGGGCAGCCTGTAGACGGCCGTCCTATCCAGTCTCCAAATGTGGAGGATTCAAACATGCCGACAATGATGAAACACACGCTTGTAATGCTGGTCCAGGACCGTCCCGGCGTGCTCAACCGGGTAACCAGCATGATCCGGAGGCGGAACTTCAATATCGACTCTATTACGGTTGGGCATTCGGTGACGCCGGGCCTTTCCAGGATGGTTATCAGCGTCGATGGTGCCGTTACAGCCGTGGAACAGGTTCGCAAACAACTGGATAAGATCGTCGAGGTGGTGAAGATTACCGATATCACCAACGAAAACATCATCTCGCGGGAGCTGGCCCTGATCAAGGTGGAATCCACCCCGGAAACCCGGCAGGAGATTATTCGCATAGCCATCGACGTGTTCCGGGCCAATATCGTCGATCTAACACCGGAAACGATCATTATTGAGATATCCGGTGACGAAGACAAAGTGCTCTCGCTCATCGAACTTCTACGAGGATTCGGGCTCGTCGAACTGGCCCGCACGGGAAGGATCGCCATCACCCGCGGTACGCTCGGACCGCTTCAAAAACCGGACCACGATTCAAGCAAGAAACCCAAATTACCTAAGACAAAAAAAACGAAAACGGCCAAAACATAAGGAGGAAAAAATGGCAACGATTTTCTACGATAAAGATGCCGATCTCGACCTGATAAAGGACCAGACCATTGGTGTTATCGGATTCGGCAGCCAGGGGCACGCCCACTCACAAAACCTGAAAGAGAGTGGCTGCAACGTGATGGTCGGTGAGTTGAAAGGCAGCGAGCCCTGGAAGAACGCTGAGGCGGCCGGCTTGAACGTGGCTTCCGCCGCCGATGTATCTAAGGAAGCAGATACCATTATCATGCTGGTACCGGATACCATGCAGCCGAGGATATATCATGAATCGATCGAGAAGAACCTGAAAGCCGGCAAGATGCTGATGTTCGCCCACGGATTCAACATTCACTTCAACCAGATCGTACCGCCGCCGGATGTCGATGTGACCATGATTGCCCCCAAGGGACCGGGCCACATCGTGCGGCAGCTTTATCAGGAAGGCTCCGGCACGCCCGCACTGGTCGCGGTACACCAGGATGCCTCCGGACAAGCGCTGGATAAGGCTCTGGCATACGGCAAAGGTATCGGTTCGGCCCGAGCCGGAATACTGGAAACCACCTTCGCCGAGGAAACAGAAACCGACCTATTCGGTGAGCAGACAGTTCTGTGCGGCGGCGTCACGGCTATGATCAAGACCGCTTTCGAGACACTGGTGGACGCCGGCTATCAGCCTGAGATCGCCTATTTCGAGGTTTGTCACGAACTGAAATTGATAGTTGACCTGATCCACCGGGGCGGATTTAAATTCATGCGCTACTCTGTCAGCGACACCGCCGAGTACGGCGACTACACCCGGGGGCCGCGCGTGATCAACGAGAGCGTGCGAGAGGAGATGTGGAAGATACTGGAAGAGATCCAGAACGGTAAATTCGCTCGCGAATGGATACTGGAAAACCAGGCCGGTGCGCCGTCATTTAATGCTTTCAGGAGAATTGAAGCCGAGCACGAGATCGAAGAGGTGGGCGAACAACTGCGCAGCATGATGCCGTGGTTGAAATGAAGGAGCGAGTCTTTAGTCATTAGTCTTTAGTCGAGAGTCAACATTAGTGTCGAGTGTCGGGTGCTGAGTTCGGAGTCCTGAGTGCCGGGTTAAACGTCCCGGGTTTGGAAATTGTTGTTTAGGTTTTGATATTTGGCATTCATTTGTTATTTGAAACTTGGAATTTAATGTAAAACGCCCCCGGTAGCTACGCTACTTCCCCCTCTTTACCAAAGAGGGAGATCGAG
>CAZDMY010000130.1:0-7021 GCA_964506405.1 uncultured Dehalococcoidia bacterium
TCTCTCCCCTGAGGGGCGAGAGGACTTGCCGCCATCCCCGACCCCTCTGGATTCTGAATCAAGTTCAGAATGACAAGCCCGGCAATCAGGTGTCATCACGAGGAGTTCGCCGCGGCGAACGACGTGGGGTTCTCCCAAATCTCCCTCTTTCCCCCCTTTGCCAAAGGGGGATCAAAGGGGGTTCGCCACGCCCGCCTTGGTCGTTAGATCCGCCGCGTGCGGACGGACTCACGATGACACATCATGCTTTTCTTCGTGAACCGCCAAAATTACGCGCTTATAAAAGGCAAACTACGTGGAGATACGGATTTCGCTCTATAAGATGCAGCATTTATGATGACAGTGGCGGTTTTCATAAAACCTTGAATCTGCTCATCGCTCAAAAGGAGGTGAAGTTGTGGCAACGACAGGACTGGACACATTTGATACCACATTGCACAAGACGAATATCTGGCTGAACGACATCACGGAAGCACTGGACTCGGGAAACCGGCACGAGGCTTATCTGGCGCTTCGGGCCGTTATGCATGCGCTTCGTGATCGGTTGACCGTTGAAGAGGCAACGGACCTGGGCGCTCAATTACCCCTTATGATCCGTGGCATATACTACGAGGGGTGGAATCCGTCCGGAAAGCCGGTGAAGGAACGCCGGAAGGAAGCATTTATCGCCCATGTGGCGGATATCCTTTCGGGGACAGCGATATCATACGACGCGGAACGCGCAATACGGGGCGTATTCTCCGTGCTTTCCAGTAAAATCACCGAGGGTGAACTGGAAGATGTAAGGCAGGCACTGCCAAAGGATATCCGCTCCCTTTGGCAGGATTGATGGTCCGGACTGCGGACATACTGAGACAGGACTGCAAAGCATGCAGAAACAATGTCCGCGGGGGAAATTAAGTACAATTTGATGCCAGAGTAAGTACATATACGGATTACTGCCCAGCATCTTATTGTTCTATTATTTTGTTATCGCAATCCGAATCAAGTAAAAGTGGGAGTGAGAATATGAGCGTCCAGATAAACGAGCAAACTGACCCGGAAAATTCGATCAAATGTGTGATAGTTGCGCATCAGCAAACGTTGATTCGAGAAAGTATAACCAGAATGCTGAGCGGTGCCGGATTTCTAGTCCATGAAGTTACCAACATAAAAGATGTCCTGACCCAGGAAGATCTGCCGAAGCATTTCGGGATAATTTTGTTGGAATACCAGTTGTCCGAGTTTGAGGTTGCTACCGTGCGCAAGCTTGCCGATAAGTTCCCTGAAGCCAACCTTGCCCTGCTGACCGGGCCGAATCAGAAACTCGATGTCATCCCGGCACTAAAGGCGGGCGTGAAGGGATATCTTTCCACAAACCTTTCATCCGACAAATTCCTTCAAGCCCTCAATACCCTCGAACAAGGTACGGTAGTGCTCTCACAGGAAATCATCGCATACTTACAGGATACTGATGAGGATGGTAATAACCCGAAGAACCGTCACACTTTGCTGAGCGAACGCGAGGGTGAGGTGCTCAAATTGGTGGGAGTGGGAGCGACGAATCGGGAAATCGCCGAGCGTCTGATCGTATCGGAACATACTGTGAAAGTGCATCTGCGCAGCATTCTCAACAAGCTGAATTTGCGCAATCGCCAGCAGATTGCGGCCTACGCTGCTCAGGAAGGAATGATCGAAGAAGAGTTCTTTGAAGAGGATCCGTTTGCCCAGCCGATACTCACCCAATCGGCCCTGATAAACTCAGGCACCTGAACAGGGCTCTCTCGAAAAAGAACGTGATCCAGTTCCAACTGAACGCGTCACAAAGCCAGGTGGCGGTAACGATTCATATCAACATGGCAGGAAGGGGGCGAACATGATTCGATTTGAGAGAAGCGCAAGTTTCCATAGAGGAACAGGGGCCGTGAAATGGGCACGGGAGATCACCGATTATATCAATGCGCAGAATCCGGAGACAAAGCTTGAATTGTTCCTGATGCGTTTCGACGGCACCAATACATTGTGCTGGACAGCCGATTTCGATAACCTCATGGCGCTGGACAACTGGCAGGCCAGGGTGGCAGCGGATCAGGGTTACAGAGAACTGCGAAAGAAATCGTTTGATATGCTGATGGAAGGTACAATTTTCGACACGGTAATGGCCTCAGTTTGAGATTATCCGGATTTCCGATTTGAAACAAACTGGGTTCAAATTGTTGTAACAGGTTCAAGGAGGAAGCAATGGCCTACATGATCACCGATGACTGCATCGCGTGCGGCGCTTGTGAAGGCGAATGCCCCAATGATGCCATCAGCGAAGGAGAGCGGATATTTGAAATTGACCCGGCGAAATGCACCGAATGTGTGGGTGCCTTTGAGGCCTCCCAGTGCGAAAGCGTTTGCCCGGTGGATGCCTGTGTCCCGGACCCCGATCGCCGGGAATCCAATGAAGAGCTTCTGGAAAAATGGCGCAGGCTTCATCCCGACAAGGAACCAGTCTCGGGGACGTACTGATTTAGAGATTGTCACATGTCTTTTCATCAACGCCGCCTGGCGTTGAAGCTTTTTTGAATAGCTCAACAGGGTGAACATTCATGCCCGTTCATAATGCCGAGGTGGCCACCATCTTTAATGAGCTGGCCGATTTATTGGAAATACAGGGGGCCAATGAATTCAGGGTGCGTGCCTACCGCTCGGCGGCCCGTAATATCGACAGCCTGCCGCATAGTGTTTCAGAGATGGTGGCTCAGAACCAGGACCTCTCTAAATTGCCAGGCATTGGCAAAGACCTGGCAAAAAAGATCGAAGAAATCATACAAACCGGGAATCTGTCCAAACTGGACGAACTTAAGAAGGAAGTGCCCCCTGCACTTTTGGATATCACCCGCCTGGCAGGGCTGGGCCCCAAGCGGACAAAAGCACTGTATCAGCAACTCGGTATTACAGACGTTGAACAACTGAAAAAAGCCTGTGAGCAGGGAAAAGTTAGAGAATTGGCCGGATTTGGGAAAAAGACCGAACAATCGATCCTCGCCGACATCGAACGTAAAGTAGAAACCTCAAAGGAAAGCCGGCTTCTACTTTCCACTGCCGATCAATTGCAGGCTCCTCTTGTCGAATACCTTAAAGGTGTGAAAGGGGTTAAACAGGTTCAGGTAGCGGGCAGCTACCGCCGCCGCAAGGAAACGGTGGGGGACCTCGATATTCTTGTTATATGCCGAAAAAGCTCGGCCGTCATGAAGGCTTTTACCGGCTATGAAGATGTCGAGCGCGTGATCTCACAGGGAGATACCAGATCCAGTGTGGTGCTTCGGTTGGGGCTTCAGGTAGACGTGAGAGTTATTCCCGAGCAAAGCTACGGGGCGGCTATGCACTACTTCACTGGCTCGAAAGCGCATAATGTGGCTGTGAGAAAGATCGCGGTGAAAAAAGGGCTGAAGTTAAGTGAATATGGTGTTTTCAAAGAAGACAAACTGGTAGCCGGCGGTCGGGAAGAGGATGTATTCAGTCAGGTGGGACTTGCTTACATAGAACCTGAACTGAGAGAGAATCAGGGCGAAATCGAAGCTGCCAGAGAAGGCAACCTGCCGGATCTCATTAAGCTGGATGATATCAGGGGCGATCTTCACACACACACGAAGGCCACTGATGGGCAAATGTCCGTTGAAGAGATGGCGCGTGCCGCGATGAAGAAGGGGTATGAATACATTGCTATCACCGATCATTCGAAAAAGGTAACCGTGGCAAAGGGGCTGGATGCAGATCGTCTCCGCGAGGAAATAAAAGAGATCAATTCTATCAACAAAAAGCTGAAGGGCATCACCATTCTAAAAAGCATCGAGCTTGATATTCTGGAAGACGGCTCTCTTGATCTTCCAGATGATGTCTTAAGTGAACTGGATCTGGTAGTATGCGCGGTTCACTACAAATTCAATCTATCGCAGGAGCAGCAAACGAACCGGATTATCCGTGCCATGGAGAATCCCCATTTCAGCATCCTGGCACATCCGACCGGCCGGATGATAAACGAGCGGGAACCCTATGAACTGGATATGGAAAGGATCATGAAAGCAGCCGGAGAAAACGGATGTATCCTGGAGATCAACGCTCAGCCTGAACGGCTGGATTTAAACGATGCGCACTGCCGGATGGCGAAGGAGATGGGCGTTAAGGTGGCCATCTCGACCGATGCCCACAGTGTGGCAGGGCTGGATGTAATGAAATACGGGGTAGGTCAGGCCCGCCGCGGCTGGATCGAAAAAGGCGATGTCGTCAATACCCTCAGCCTGAGTCAGTTACGAAAGTTGCTGTAATGATTCGTCAGAATACGGACGTATGAAATTCGATCCTGCTAGTAACCTATGTTATATTTGTGGGATTTCCAGGTGGGTTTCAAAATAAGCGATCATTCTATGCGGAAATACAAAAGGTGGGCCGATTTCGGCCCGCCTTTACTTTTAACATTTGGATGGATTGTTAAGGGCATAATAGCCAAGATCGGTGCCCTAAGACCAGGAATTCCCATGATATACTAATGCAATGAGAAAAACCGTTTTCAGGATCCCAAAGATGGACTGTCCTTCCGAAGAGAGCCTGATACGAGTGAAGCTTGATAGCATTGAATCTATTCAAAGCTTGGAATTTGACCTTCCCAATCGTAAACTGACAATATATCACTCCGGTCATCAACTCGACGAAATCAAAATCGCGCTCGACAAACTCAACCTCGGCTCAAAATTCCTGACCACTGAGTCTTCGAAAGGAAGTATTCCTAGTAAGGGCACAGTCCAGAGAAGACTTCTCTGGACTGTCCTTCTGATCAATTTTGGCTTCTTCATAATCGAAATGGCAACCGGGTTGATCTCAATGTCCATGGGTCTGGTTGCTGACAGTCTCGATATGCTTGCCGATTCCATCGTCTATGGGTTGAGTCTGTTTGCGGTTGGGGGTACCGTCGTATTGAAAAAGCGTATAGCCAAAGCCAGTGGATATTTCCAGATAATACTGGCAATTCTGGGCTTTACTGAAATAATCCGCAGATTTATCGGATTTGAAGATCTACCTGATTTTCGGGTAATGATAATCATTTCAATATTGGCGCTGTTAGGTAATTCGATTTGCCTATACCTGCTCCAGCGTTCAAAAAGTGATGAGGCTCATATGAAAGCAAGTATGATATTTACCAGTAATGATGTAATCATAAATATCGGTGTCATTGCCGCGGCATTGTTGGTGAACTGGCTGGATTCAAATAAGCCGGACTTGATAATAGGAGCAATCGTGTTTGTCCTTGTGATGCAAGGGGCTTTCAGGATACTGAAACTCGGGAAATGAATTTGAGGTACCAAATGGAGTATTATGAATTCGTTTATGAATATCGTTTACCCTATCGTATACGAATATAAACGAAGTTGTTCCTTTGCCCCCTTTTCAAGCAGATAGTCAGTTACCATTATGAAATAATCAGCCATTTTATTGAAATAAAAATTGCATGGATTACTTATGCAATATTTGACAGAATTATTTGAGTGGAAACCGGATATTTCTTTAACTATGGCCGTGAAAGTTGGTGTCGTTTACCATATCGTATACCATACCCTAATTTCTCGCAATATCACCCTAGAATATCAGGTTTTCAATCGGGGAAAAACTGATGTTTGCGAAAGATTTTAGGTATGGGTTTAGGAAGGGGAACTCCCCGGGGGTGGAATGGCATGGAGATGAGAATTATTGTTTTCTGATATTTTGGTTGGAGTGAGGAAACATCTATCAGTCTGCCAATAACGATTTGGGTAATATGCACCCGTTTCTACACCCTCTTAGTCAAACGTGGATTTGCGTTTCTGGACTGGGCAGCCTATAATGGCCCCAGAAAGGAGGCAAGGGGTTCCCGCCTTTACTTGTAGCTAGCTTCCAAGCAAGATGTCGAGGGTTCGAGCCCCTTCTCCCGCTCCATCATCCCGGTCGTTAGTCGTCATTTCATGGCCGGAGGAATGATTCTTTTATCCTGTCGATCCTTTGATCCGGTCCGGTATTACGAATGGCCGGGAAGGTGAGAGGAAGCTTCTTCCTTCTCCCCCCAGAACCGCGCCACCTCGGCGGCAAGCAGCCTGTGCTCCGGTTTATTAAGCTGCGGGTCCGCTTTAAAGAGCCGCTGGGCCTCCCGGCGGGCCAGTTCCAGCAGTTTCAAATCGGTCAGCCTGGCCATCTTAAGATCCGGCAGGCCGCTCTGCCGGGTGCCAAAGAACTCGCCCGGCCCCCGCATCTCCAAATCCTTCTCTGCCAGGACAAATCCGTTATGCGTCTCTTCCATGATTTGCAGCCTGGCCCTTCCCATCTCGGAAGGCTGATCGGCCTGCAGCATACAATAGGCCTGGTGGCTGCTCCGCCAGATCCGCCCGCGAAACTGGTGAAGTTGTGAGAGCCCGAACCGGTCAGCTCCCTCCACCAGCATCACCGTGGCGTTGGGAACATCCACCCCCACCTCGACCACCGAGGTTGAGACCAGGATATCGATCTCGCCAGCCCGAAACTGTTGCATCACCTCGTCTTTGGCTGTTGAGGACATCCTCCCGTGGAGCAATCCCAGTCTCAACTCAGGGAAAATCTCCCGTGAAAGCCGTTCATGTTCAACGGTAGCCGCCTTTGCTTCGCTTACTTCCGATTCCTCTACCAGTGGGCAGATGATGTAGGCCTGCCGGCCCTCTTTTACCTGTTTGCGGATAAAGTGGTAGCCGCTCTGCCGCTGACCGCGCTTCAACTGCCTGGTTTTGATCGGCTGGCGGCCCGGAGGCATCTCATCGATCAAAGAGATATCCATATCTCCGTACAGGGTCAGGGCCAGAGTCCGGGGAATGGGGGTGGCGCTCATGGCCAGCATGTGGGGGCTGATCCCCTTTTGCTTCAATGCCAGGCGCTGCATTACGCCGAAGCGATGCTGTTCATCCACCACCGCAAGGCCCAGCTTGTGGAAACCCACATTCTTCTGAATCAAAGCCTGGGTGCCGATCAGGATATCGACCTCACCCTCGGCCACCTTTTG
>CAZDMY010000131.1:0-4269 GCA_964506405.1 uncultured Dehalococcoidia bacterium
CCTCCAGCGCCTGGAAAATGCCGATAAAATCTTCGCGTTGCAGAGGCAGGAGTTCTCGAAGCGCGCTCCTGCGTCCTTCGGAATCCTCGGCCAGGATCATCTTTCGCATGGATATCATCCGGGGGCCTTCGAAGAACATGTGCTCGGTTCGCGTCAACCCTATGCCCTGCGCGCCGAAAAGGACCGCGGTAGCCGCATCTTCCGGCCGGTCGGCGTTGGCACGAACCCCCAATCGGCGGGTCTTGTCTGCAATTTCCATCAACTTCTTGTACCAGGGATTCTTATCCGGATCCGCATCGACCACCGGGATCTGACCTTCGTAGACAATCCCGGAGGTGCCGTTCAGGCTGATCCAGTCCCCTTCATTCAATACCTTGTCTTCGGCCGAAACCGTTTGGGCCTGATAATCGATTTCGATTTCACCACAACCGACGATACATGTTTTGCCCCAGCCCCTTGCTACCAGTGCGGCATGGCTCGTCGTTCCCCCACGTGAAGTCACAATGCCTTCGGCGGCATGCATGCCGTCAACATCTTCCGGACTCGTTTCCGTACGAACCAGGATAACCTTCTGGCCGGCATTAGCCCATTCGTGGGCCAGTTCACTGCTCAGGACGATTTTTCCGATGGCCCCGCCGGGGCTGGCCGGTAATCCCTTTGCGAATGGAACCATTTTACTTTCCGCTTTGGGATCCAGCATCGGATGCAGCAGTTCGTCTATCTGTTCCGGCCTGACCCTCATGAGCGCGGTGCGCTCATCGATAAGCCCCTCATCGAGCATATCCATCGCCATGCGGACGGCTGCTGTACCGTTCCGTTTGCCCACCCGTGTTTGAAGCATCCATAGATGACCGTGCTCTATGGTGAACTCAAGATCCTGCATATCTTTGTAATGAGCCTCAAGCTTGTCGCGAATATCAACAAGCTCCCGGTATAAAACGGGCATTAACTGTTCGAGCGAAGGCAGTTGATCGTTGAGTCCCGGCTGTTTGCAGTAATTATTGAGGGCGTTCGGTGTACGAATGCCGGCGACAACATCCTCTCCCTGAGCATTGACCAGCCATTCACCGTAGAAATTCGGATCGCCCGTAGCCGGGTCCCGAGTGAAGGCCACTCCCGTAGCGCTGTCTTCCCCCATATTTCCAAATACCATTGTCTGGACATTCACTGCCGTCCCCCATTCTTCGGGGATTCCCTCAACTCTGCGATAGGATACAGCTCGCTTGCCGCGCCAGGATTGAAACACCGCACCGATCCCCCCCCAGAGCTGAGCCCAGGCGTCATCCGGAAACTCCACACCTAGAACCTCTTTCACCTTGGCCTTGTACTGATCGCAAAGAGTCCTCAATTCCTCTGCTTTTAATTCGGTATCAAGCTTGTAACCGTTTTTGTGCTTCACCTCGTCCATCAGCTTCTCAAGCTGAGAGCGAACCGCCAGCGAATCCTCTTCCGGTTCAATACCGGCCGCCTTTTCCATCACCACATCGGCATACATGGTAATCAGGCGGCGGTAAGCGTCCCATACAAAGCGTTCATCACCCGATTGTTTGATCATGCCGGGGATCGTTTTAGCGCAGAGACCCACGTTAAGCACGGTTTCCATCATACCGGGCATTGATTTTCTCGCGCCACTTCGTACGGATACCAGTAGCGGATTGTCGGGGTCGCCCAAAGTACGGCCGATGGTCTTTTCCACACCGCTCATGGCGGCGGTTATCTGTTCAGTGGCCCCTTCGGGCAACTGGCCGCCGGAATTGAAAAATTCGGTGCAGGTTTCAGTGGTGATAATAAATCCGGGAGGAACGGGAATTTCCAGGTTTGTCATCTCCGCCAAGTTGGCCCCCTTGCCCCCCAGCAGGTTGACCATATCGGCGCTTCCTTCGGAAAAGGAATAGACCCATTTTCTGTAATTGCTAGAAGTCATTCAGTCCCTCTCTTAATACAAAACATCTTCATTATTATGCAGGAGACCGCTTGATTTATCAACCAAAAGGCACCATAGTTGCACGTATTTCAACTGGCGATTGCAGTATTGACGATTAATGCCAGTCTTTCAAAAGAGTATTATTACCATAGATTGGCAATTGCAATTAGCAGCAAAGAATCGCTAGGCATAATTTTCATATTCCGGCTCATATACCTGAGACCGGATATGTGCCTCCAGGTCGTCGGGTTGGGGGAAGGTGGCGAGACCATCCCGATAGGCGATACGGGCAACTTCGGTTGCGATCTGTAGAGAGACATCCCTTATCCGCGATAAAGGTGGATAAATCCGGCCCTGACTGAGGTCATCATCTGAAACCTGCTGTGCGAGCGTTTTTGCGGCAACATAGAACATTTCGTCTGTGATATGTCTGGCCCCACAGGCAACTACTCCCATTCCTACGCCGGGAAAAATGTAGGCATTATTCCCCTGGCTGGGCACGAAGGTCGTACCTTTGTATTCAAACGGATCGAATGGACTTCCACTGGCATAAATAGCTTGACCTTGTGTGCATGTATAAGCCTGGTTAGCCGTACACTCCGTTTTAGAAGTTGGATTTGATAGGGAAAAAATCACAGGCCTTTCATTGAACCGGATCATAGCCTCCAGAACAGGGGAGTCGAACGCGCCTGGCTGGCCCGATGCACCAATGAGAATGGAAGGCCTTATAAACTCGATTGCTGAGACAAGATCCTTCAGGAAAGGGGCTTCATGGGCAAACGGTACTTTATGTTCATTCAGATCCTGACGCTCGCTAACTACCAGGCCCTTAGAATCTATAAACCAGCACTGCCTACGTGCCTCAAACTCAGACAGACCTTGATCCATAATAGCTGCGACGATCATTTCGCCCGTTCCAATACCTGCTTCTCCTGCACCATAAAGCAGGATTCGTTGGTCTTTCAACTGTCCGCCCGTAATTCGCATCGCTGAGTAGAGACCGGCCAGTGCTACCGAGCCCGTTCCCTGGATATCGTCATCAAAAAGACACGTGCGGGATCGATATTTTCTCAACAGCCGAAAAGCATTGTTATTGGCGAAATCTTCCAGTTGAATCAGTGCATGCGGGTAAAGCTGGTTAACAGCCCCAACGAATTCTTCTATGAAATCATCGTATTCCCGGCCGTGCAGGCGCGGCTGCTGAAGTCCAATGTATAACGGATCATGAAGTAACGCTTCATTGTTTGTGCCCACATCGAGGGTAATCGGCAACAAAATGGAAGGGTCGATACCGGCGCAGGCCGTATAAAGAATCAGCTTGCCCACTGGAATTCCCATACCTGCCGCTCCCAGATCACCGAGCCCCAGTATTCGCTCCCCATCGGTGACTACGATCAATCGGATATCTTCATTCGGCCAGTTCCGGAGGATGCTGGCCATCTGCCCCCTCTCTTTAATGGAGAGGAAAACACCACGAGGAGCCCGATAAATGTGCCCATATTCCAGGCATGCCTGGCCTACGGTAGGGGTATAGAGTATGGGAAGCATCTCCTCCAGGTGATCCATAACAACGCGGTAGAACAGGGTCTTGTTTCGGTTCCTTAGCGCCATCATATGGATGTATTTTTCCAGATCCGAAGTTTTTCGATGGAAGTTTTCCATGATTCGCATCGATTGTTCTTCCATCGTATGAACACGCGGCGGCAGCAGCCCTCGGAGCCGCAACGCATCCCGCTCTTTCTCCGTAAATGCGGTCCCCTTATTTAAATGGCGATTGCAGAGCAGGTTAAGTCCGGTGGGGAAAGGATCGGGAAGGTTCGGATTCTTTCTCATCAAATTCTCCAATCAATAGAGAGGTATGCTACATACTAATGGAAACAACAGGAAAGGCCATAACGGCAGCCGGGGGCCTATAGAGGTACCCAGGATAATAGCGGGGTGTCCTCGATATGACGGAGAATCCATCAAACCAATGGCGCAACGTCCGTTATCCTGCAGTGAATATCGTTAGAGCCTGTCCGGTGTGATATAGTCCCCCAGTTTGGCCTTTGCTTCGAGCAATCGCTGCTTTTGTTTATCAAGAATATCAAACAGAAGGGGCGGTGCATCCGCTACTTTACCCCTGTAGATCTCAGAGATTCGATCGATTTTTGCAATATGCTCCGGTATCCGCACAGTGAATTGCTTCTGGTAATCTTCTGCGGTGTATTCTTTGCCCAGGACCGTTTTGAAAAGTGGGGCAAGATCTGCATATTTTGGAATCCGGCCCGTGGGTGTCTCAATCGCTTCAGCTTCCCCGTTAACGCGGAGTTCCATCCATTTGAACCAGACCTTCTTGTCGGTTT
>CAZDMY010000131.1:4279-7020 GCA_964506405.1 uncultured Dehalococcoidia bacterium
CGGTCAGCAATTCACCGGTTTCCCGATCGCGGATAAAATAGTTTACCGAGAAAATATGCGGCATTTCGCTCAGATTCTTACCGAAATCCAGGTTGTCCTTGATATACTGTCCGACCGAAACGGAAAGGAAATCGAGATTCGACATCGGATTGAACGCCCTCACCCCCTCCTTCCCCAGCGTAGCCGCCGTCGTCTCCGATTCCAGTGACGCACCTTTGGTGACGATCCCGTGAACCCAGTCGAACGCTTCCTCGACGGGAACACAGGTATCCGAATCGCGGCCCCCATATACAATCCCCCGGACTTCCACACCGGCAGGGTCTTCCAGAACGGGATCCAGATTGGGCAGAGTATGCAGGTTAAGGGTGAACCTGGCGTTGGGATGAGAGCACGGGATTTCTTTTCCTTTCTCATCTTTCTTCCCGCTGAACCAGAGGCCTGAATGGTTTATGCCTTTTTCAGGGATTTCACAATCCATACCTGTCCAGTAGGGTTTCCTTTCGTCTGAGATGAGGATATTTGAGAAGATAATCTCTCCCGGACTGTGCAGCACCTGCCACTGGATCGGGTCATCTTTGGAATTGACCCCCTGGATAATCCCGAACATCCCTTTTTCCACGTTGACGGCCCGAATCCGGCCATCAATCTTCTTCAGGTAGGCGATATCATCTCCGACGATGCTTTCGCCGTCCAGCATGGCGGTGGAGGTCTTACCGCACATGGACGGGTACGCCCCGGTGAAGTATGTTCTCCTGCCGCCGGGTCCGTTGACTCCCATCACCAGCATATGTTCGGTCAGCCAGCCCTCCTGAGAAGCCCGGTTGATCGCCAGGCGCATTGCCAGTTTTTTCAATCCTATGGTATTGCCTCCATACTGGGTGTTGGTGCTATAGACGGTATCATTAATGGTATCGATGTAAATCCGGCGCTTTTCAAGGTTGACGGAAACATGTCGCTCGTCAACGCTTCCCTGGGAGTGGACGAATTTGAAGAAGCGGCTGTCCGGTCCCTGCCGGATAAACTCCTCGTAGCCATGGCGGTACAGAATGTCCTCACTGTGAGCCACGTAGCTGGAATCGGTCAATTGAACACAGGGAATGGAAAAAGCGGAATCTGTAGGACCCAGGCAGAAAAACGAAACATACAGTTCTTTTCCCTTCATCATGTCCTTCAGAATTTCATGTACTTCCGTATAACCCTTTTCTCGAGGTATAGTGACAATAGATGAACCAAGGTCAGTCCCTTCGGGAACCAGAATACCTGTGTGCTCCTTGTCCCGTCCCTGATCTCCATAAGCATCGAAATGCACGGTATGTCCTTCGATAGCCAGAGGCATTTCCTCTTCATGCCGGATGGCCGTTTCGCGAACATATCGAATATCCTCAGCATCGTCGGTACATACAAATACTTTGTTCGGATTGCCAAGTTCTATGTATTTATCCAGGAATGCTTCCAGTCGCGGGTTTTTCATGCGTTCGATTTTCTGAACATTCTCCGGGCCCAGTTTGCTTTTTACATTCTCATTCATAATCAATCTCCTTTCCAAATCATACTTAACTCGATATTTGGGTTGAGAGAGGATATAATACACTCAACCGTATTGTTTTACGTCGTAGGCAGGATGAACTGGGCAACAATAAGAGATTGCAGGGGGAAGCTGGCACAGGAGACCGGCACTATATTGAAAGACTGGGGTGGCAGAATTCATGTTGCACTGATCTATCCCAACCGCTACTCCGTCGGAATGTCCAACCTTGGACTTCAAACAATATACGGTCTTGCGAACAGTTTCGATCAAGTTGTCTTTGAGAGGGTCTTCTTCGAGGGTCATGAACCTGCTTCGCTGGAGTCCCAACGGCCCCTGAGCGATTTTGATGTTTTTGCCTTTTCTTTTTCCTACGAGCATGATTATTTTAACGCCGCACGACTCCTCAAATCAAGTGGTATTCCTCTGTTTTCAAGGGACCGGGATAAGCGTCATCCTCTGGTCATCGCCGGTGGGGCAGCGGTAACGGCCAATCCCGAACCAGTGGCACAGTTCATCGACTGTTTTGGCATAGGGGAAGCCGAGGCGATCCTGCCACGGATGATCGGTATTTTTTCCGAAGGCCTCGAACTGCCCAGGGAGCAATTGCTTGAGGAACTAAGCCTCGTTCCCGGGGTCTATGTTCCAGCCCTTGGCGATCAAACCGTCATTCGGCAGGCAGCGAAGGATATCGATGATTTTCCTACCACCTCGGTGGTGCTGAACCCTCAAACCGAACTGGGTGATATGTACCTCATAGAGATCGCTCGAGGCTGTGCCCGCGGATGCCGCTTCTGCCTGGCCGGATATCAGTTTCGTCCAGCGCGATTTCGCCCGGTAGAGAGCCTGCTGGCGCAAGCCGAGGAAGGCCTTCGTTACCGCAGTCGGGTCGGTTTGGTCAGCGCCGCGATCTCTGATCACCCTCAGATTGAGGATTTGATCAAGGGGTTGAGGGGAATGGGTGCGGATTTTTCTGCCAGCTCTATTCGGATCGATCCTCTGCCAGAGATACTGCTGCAGGGCCTTGCCCGGAGCGGAGCCAAAACGGTCACCCTTGCACCGGAGGCAGGTTCTCAGCGGCTGCGTGATGTCGTTGGCAAGGGTATTTCTGAGGATGATATATTTAGTGCCGTATCGAGAGTAGCAGCGTACGGGTTTAAACAGATCAAGCTCTATTTCATGATCGGGTTGCCGACTGAAACCGATAGCGATATAG
>CAZDMY010000132.1:0-7012 GCA_964506405.1 uncultured Dehalococcoidia bacterium
ATGAGATTTTTCAGATCTACGAAGCTGATCCCTCCAGCATGGCCCAGGCAATGGGGGAACTGCTCGATCAAACCAATGAGTTAGTGCAAAAAGTGCGGGACCTAAGAGACGGGCTCCGGCCGCTGGTTGAGGACCAGCCGTTGCCGGCTCCGGATGAAGGGATCCTGCAAATTCTCTTTCCCGGAGAAACAACTGCGCGCACTATAGAGGAAATGGAAGAGTCGCTGGAACAATGGGGGCGTGTTATCACCGCGTTTTCGCGACTGACCCGCGAGCCTGATAACAATGCCACCATCGTAAACATCGAACAAAACCCCCTTATCCTGGAACTGGCTGTCAGCGATGAAGTAATCACCTCGATCGCTCACGCCACATGTGAGGTGTTGAGTGTTTATGAAAAGTACCTGGATATCCGGAGGGTTGGCCTTGAGGTCAATTACTTAGAACTAAGAAACAGGGGGATCGCTGACCAGCTTGAGAAGGAGGCGGAAATGCTGATCCGAAATACCGCCTCGGATGTCACCAAATCCCTGATGGAGGAATTTGACTGGAAGAAGGAATCCGAACGCAGCGATGTGCACAACCACGTCAGTAACGCGGTTGCGATCATTTTTGACTTTGTGAAAAACAATGGGAAAATCGATGTATACGAGCGCGGCAGGGCGGACTCCATTAGTAAAAAACAGTTGACCGATGCGTTTACACAAGTCAATCAGTTGGAACAGCAGATTACTCGACTGAACATGTCGGGCAGCCAGGAAGAAACAAAGATTGAAGCTTCTGGTGCCGCCGAGTAACAGTACACTCGGGTTTCATAACCTGGTAGTCTTTATTACGATTGCGATCCACGTTGATTAGAAGTTCTTCCAAATTAAAACGCCGCATACCGGTTTCGCCATGTTGATAGGGGTAAATGGCTAAGAGGAAAAATCGTCGATTCAACCAGTTAAGAGCGTTGCTCGGCTTTGGATGTATTGTCGCCGGAGGCGTGCTTCTGGTGCTGTTTTTTAACCCCGTATTTCTTATCGCATTACTTCTAGTGGCAGTTGGTTCCTTTCTTATATGGCCACTGGTTTCATGAAAACACTTGAGCGCTTAAACCGGGATTTGTTAGCGCGTTATCTCATTTGCCGTTAGTACATGTTGACAACAATCACTAAAAATTGTTATAAAGATACGTGGGTAGTCGTTAACTCTACGCTAACATAGAAACATGCTCAGAGTCGAATTAACAAAGCAAGCTCATAAAGCTATACGCCGAATGCCGCCTGATATGGTGGAGTTGTTTCGTTATAAGGTAGAAGAACTTACCGAACAAAACGACGAAAAGAAAAATGCCCGTTTGAAATCAAGAAAATTCTCCGGCCGCAGGTTCTATG
Organism: uncultured Dehalococcoidia bacterium; assembly: GCA_964506405.1. Lineage (GTDB taxonomy): Bacteria > Chloroflexota > Dehalococcoidia > SZUA-161 > SpSt-899 > JBGLNL01. Next base: position 1,380 of record CAZDMY010000132.1, read on the forward strand.
TGGACGAATGGCACGTTCTATATGAAATAAATTCCAGTAAATTAATTATTCTCAGTTGTCAGCATCGTTCCGCCAGGAGGTGTATTGAAATGACGGTACAAATTATCGAAAAAGACCGCCGCCCCGAATGGGCGGTACTTCCCTACGAAATGTATCAACAGTTGCTGGAGGATGCGGAAACACTCCAGGATATCCGCGATTATGAAGTGGCCAAAAAGGCGCTGATGAGCGACGAAGAACTGATTCCCAGCAATGTCACATATGCAATACTCGACGGCGAAAGGCCGATTAAAGTCTGGCGCAAATACCGCGGAATGACACAAAGAGAACTGGCGGAAATCGCCGGGATCACTAAAGCGTACTTGTCGCAGATTGAAACCGGGAAAAGAACGGGCACGACCGATGTGCTGGCCAAATTGGCCAAGGCGCTTGGCTTAACGCTCGACGAGGTGGCTTACTGATAATCTTCCCCTTAATTCTTAAGGAAATATGCGCCTTTCTATCTCCCCCCTTCCTATCATTTGTATGGCCCTACCCATTATCCTACTTAGCACATGCAGTTCATACGGTTCAGAATCCGGCACCGCAAATCTACCTCCGGAAACCATCCATTTTAACTACGAAATCGTCGAAACATTACCGCACGATCCCGAGGCGTTTACGCAGGGACTGGTTTTCCATGAGGGCTGTTTCTACGAAGGCACCGGGCTTTACGGCCGGTCATCATTACGAAAAGTCGTTCCGCAAACCGGCGAAGTGGCTCGTATCCACTTAATGGACGAATCCCTTTTCGGGGAGGGTATTGCGCTTCTCGATGATCGAATCATCCAACTGACATGGCGGTCGAATACCGGCTTTGTATATAACAAGGATAACTTTGAGACCATTGGCACCTTCTCTTATCCCACCGAGGGATGGGGGCTTACCTTTGATGGAGAATGCTTGATCATGAGCGATGGGTCTGCCACGCTTTACTTCCTCGATCCGGAGGATTTCACTGAGATAAAGCAGGTGACGGTGCAGGATGCCAACGGTCCGGTAAGTAACCTGAACGAATTGGAATACATCTATGGGGAAATCTTTGCCAACATATGGAAGACCGACAGTATCTCCCGGATCGATCCTGAGACTGGATGGGTGCGAGGGTGGATTGACCTTAAGGGCATCCTTGATAATGAGGAGCCCTATGGACGCGTGGATGTGCTCAACGGTATCGCTTACGATTCGCAAAACGACCGAATCTTTGTTACCGGAAAATTATGGCCGAAACTGTTCCATATCGAACTGGTTGAGGCGGACTAATGGGTCTTGAGTCCATGGTTAACAAGCCGTTAGTCTTTTGAAATGTAAGGTTTTACCGGCCTTGCTATCAAATTGATTTCAGGAGGCACTCAATTGGCAACGATTTCTATCATGATTGATACCATCCGGCTGACCGCCGAGCTGGCAGAAACCCCCACTGCGCAGAAAATCCTGGATGTGCTGCCGATCGAAGGGGAGGTCCAACGCTGGGGAGATGAAATTTACTTCCGTATCCCGTTATCGCTTGAACTGGAAGCGGATTCCCGTGCCGAGGTAGAGGTGGGCGAACTGGGATACTGGCCAACCGGAAATGCCTTCTGTATATTCTTCGGACCCACCCCGATGAGCTGCGATGAAAAACCGATTGCGGCCAGCGCCGTTAATGTATTCGGCCATATCGACTCAGATTGTTCGGTCTTACGATCTGTTCCCACCGGCGCTCATGTGTCGGTAGATCAATAGTCTTTAATTTGGCAATTGTAATATGTAACATCTTTGCCAAACTGCCTATTGATGGTTAGCCGAAAACAGGTTTACCCGGCTGAGAAAAGCGATTGATTGAAACATAGCCACAACGGATAGATCGCACACCCGGGCTTATCTGGAGACGTAGGCGTGCGAATCGAGGCATATATCCGGTTTGGTTAGGACCGGTCGATTCGCCGCGCCAAACTCACGACTAAAGTTGTATGCGCCCTTTCAAAGTATAGTGATTTACAGAAGAGCCAGGGACAGTACACTAGTCTCTGCCAAAGATACCTACAGAGACAACTCCTTTTGCCGGCTCACCGCCAAGATTATGAGTCAGTCCCAGCCGGACATTCTTCACCTGACGTTCTTCAGGCACTCTTTCCAGAAGCTGTTCATAAACCGCATACACCATCCGAAGTCCGGATGCGCCAATCGGGTGGCCAAAGCATTTCAGGCCGCCATCAACCTGACAGGGAATCGTCCCATTCAAATCGAAAAAGCCGCCCACGATATCCTCATACGCTCCACCCGGCGGCGAGATACCCAGATCCTCCATGATGATCATTTCCGTTATGGAAAAACAATCATGAACTTCCATCATATTGAGTTCTTTGCGCGGATCCTTGATACCTGCTTCTTTATAGGCGTTTTGAGCGGCCGTCACCGTGGTCATTAATCCGGCCCCATCCCAGTTTGAAAAGAGCGTCTCTTCGCCGTTTGCCACCGAAACCTGGATTGCTTTTATCTTCACCAGATCCTGGTTCGGCTTCAAACTTCTGGCAATTTCCGGAGTGGTGACGATGGCTGCAGCCGCGCCGTCGCTCACGCCGCAGCAATCGAACAACCCCAGCGGATAGGAAATAATCGGAGCATTCTTTACCTGTTCATGAGTAATAGGAAATCGCAGATGAGCCCTGGGGTTCATCACTCCATTGGCATGACTCTTGACGGAGACATGGGCCATAGCATCTTTGATTTTATCCATTTCGATCCCATACTTTTTCGAATAAGCAGGGGCCAACTGTGCAAAAGACTGCGGCCCCGACCCGGTATAACCACCAATTACGGTATAAGTCCCGCCACCTCCGGTAGGCAATCCGGCAAATCCTGTATCTTTAAGCTTTTCGACACCCAGCGCCAGCGCGATATCGCAGGCCCCGGCAGCCACAGCATTACTGGCCGCGCGAAGTGCTTCGACGGCTGTCGCACAGAAGTTTTCTGTTCGGGTTACAGCGATATGCGGGAGCTTCAACACTTCACTATGGCCGACTGCGGCCTTGCCGATATTCACTTCATCATAGCAAGTGCCCACATACGCAAGATTTATCTCTTTCTTATCGATACCTGCATCTTCCAGGCATTCGACAAAAGCCTCGACCATGAGATCCTCCGCACCTGCCTCCCATCTCTCGCCGAACCGAGTACACCCCATTCCCAATATGACAACTTTATCCTTAATTCCATCAGCCATCTTATTCTTCCTCCTGTGCAGGAGTCGCTTTCCAGAAATAGCCGATAATATTCCTTGTCTTGTCGTGATATTTACGACGGAAGGTCATCTTCATGGCTTTTCCGGTGGAAAGCTCCTCCAGGATGCAATCCGTCAACTCGAACATATTCCGGCCTCCGCCATCAAATCCAATACGGGCGGTTAACATCGGCGGATCCAGATTGGCCGTCAGCATATCGCCGGTGTAACTGATGATGTGGCCGATCCTTTCGGCAAACGGATACGGCTCCATTTGATCTACGGCACCACAATCCGGATTGCAGCAAATCCGTTGTGGCGGCCATTGCGGCGTACCGCAGTTGGTACATTTTGAACCCCAAAGGCCTACGATCTGTTTGCGTTTTCGCCAGAGAGCCGATAGCGCGGTATAATCTACTACCTCGTTACGTAATCCTGTATCTGCACGAAGGAGGTCACGCCATACGGCATATTTGGTGTAGTTGTCCAGCGCCACCTTCTTGGCCAGATGGCCGGAAATCCCCAGATTATCGGCTTTGTTCTTGATATTTTCCGTTACCTCGAAATAGAGTGCATCGACCCCGCTTCCATAGCTTGCAACCAGTATTTTATCGCCCGGTTGAGCTGTTTCCAGGGCCTGCGCCAGCATCACCAGCGGCAGGGAGGTGCCGGAATCTCCGATCTCTGCCTGAAGATTGCTCTGTTCGATTTCCGGTGTGATCCCCAGTTTCTTATTGATATCTTTGCGTGCCCCCCGATTGTTACAGGGATAGATGACTTTGGCAAAATCAGTGATTTTCAGTTGACATTTCGCCAGCAAGCCTTCGATCGCTTCAGGAATGAACTGAGCATACCCCATATCACGTATCCATCGCTCTTCCCATTGCCGATCTACGTCAGCAGCAGTGGCCCGCATGTGATCGGCAAAATCGTAGGTGACGGAATATGACGCTTTGAATTCGGCGATTACATTTTCCGTTCCCACCAGGAACGCCGCTGCGGCATCGCCAAAAACCATTTCCTGATTAGTTGCCGCCAACCCCATACGACAGTCGGCAGACGTTACAACAAGGTTGTTCACCCTTCCAGATTCCACATTTTCCAGCGCTGCAATAAGAGCAGTGGTCCCGGCCTTCAATCCACCACTGAAATCAGCGGCCCTTACCTGATCCTCCACGTTGAGTGCCGCGACGATAATTCCCGTATTTAACCTCTCCTGATAGGGCATGGTGGTCGAGGCAAAATACACGCCCTCCACTTTAGTACGATCGAATCCATTCAGAGCATCGATTCCGGCTGCCACCGCCATAGTAATGGAATCCTCATCATAATTGGCGACCGCCTTTTCTCCTTGCGCATTGGCCCAGATAGCCAGGTTCATCCACGCCATCGCCTGCGCGATAACCCCCCGGTTTAACCGGTACCGCGGAACGTATCCGCCATAAGCACAAATTCCAGCCATAGACCCTCCTTTACGAGCTGATTTCTTGATTTGTTGATAAGCGTTCTTCTTTTCGGCTCAATTTGTTCACTTTGTAGATTATTATGATATACTTCTGATCAATATGCAAACAACTCCTGTATTATATTGACATTCAGGTCGTAGTCACGGTACAATTACAGCGAATTGTGCCAGGGCGGATACTTATTGCAATGTGCACACGTATAACATCGATCCCGGCGTTATACCCAGGCCGCCTGCGACCCGAAGGTATACTTCTGATAAACGACCCCAGGGAGGAAACTGATGAATCTTGATCTGACCGAAGAACAACAATTGCTTAGAAATTCAGCACGCGATTTTTTTGAACGGGAACTGCCCAAAGAGATGGTAAAGGAACTTGAAGACAGTCCTTTGGGGTACAATCCCGATCTATGGAAAAAGATGGCAGAGCTGGGATGGTGCGGATTGACCATCCCGGAAGAGTACGGCGGCGCCGATTTCGGCCCTCTTGAACTGGCAATGCTCCTGGACGAGATGGGAAGGGCATGCCTGACCGGGCCTTTCTTTTCCACAGTCGTCCTCTGTGCACCGATCATCGAATATGCCGGCACCAGTGAACAGAAATCCGAGCTTCTTCCTAAAATCGCGAGCGGCGATTTGATTCTTTCGCTGGCCCTTACCGAACCTAGTGCCACCTATCAACCAGAAGGTATTGAAACCAGGGCGACCTTAGACCGGGAATCGTATGTGCTCAATGGAACCAAGCTGTTTATCCACGATGCGCATTGCGCTGATTACCTGATTTGCGTTGCGCGGACCAAATCCTGGTGCGACCCTGCAGAGGGCATCAGTATCTTCCTGGTCGACCCGAAAAGCCCCGGGATCACCGTTACGCCGCTTCAGACGATTGCTAAGGACCATCAGAACGAGGTCGCGTTCGAAAACGTA
>CAZDMY010000133.1:0-7003 GCA_964506405.1 uncultured Dehalococcoidia bacterium
CTATTAAGGGCCCCAACGTAGCAATACAGTTGTCCCTCGCGTAGTGCGCTGGTCATTTGGGTCAATAGCAGGATAGCCAACAAGCGCATACCCACTAAAAAATAAATAATATCGATGAGGCCTTGCTTACCTTATTTGACACTTATTCATCATTAATGGTATATTACCCTTATTCAAAATGAGGAGGTTGCCAATGTCCGGTGAAAAGCAAAAACTTGAGTACTCGGAAAAGATTACTTCGGAGGAAGTGGCCAATCAGTTGATCAACTTGGCTGCCGGTTTCCGCAATAGGTCCGTCGAGCTGGAGCTTAACGGTCAGAGTATTGCGCTGGTTCCGGAGGAGAAAATAAAGATGAAAATCAAAGCTTCGGCCAAAGAATCAAAAGGGGAGCTTGAAATCGGCATCTCCTGGAAAAGGATTATTGTAGACGAAGTAATGGCTGGCGAAGAAGAGAGTCAGCCTGAGACCGAATCTTCGCAAACACCTGAGCAGTCTTCCGACGAATCAAACGAGAAAGAACCTAAACCGAGTTCTTCCAAAGCTGCCAAGTAGATACTTGGGTGACGTAAATCCTAATACGATTGATCGGGTTTGATAATCTGAAAAAATCGAAAGTGGCAAATTGACTTAATGGATGAAGAAAAACTCCAGAGTATCCGAGATGATTTGTTCAAAATGGGACGCCTGGCTACCCGTCAACTACGTGATTCGCTGGTGGCATTCGAAACCCTTGATCTGAAGGAAAGCGAACGAATTATCGAGGGGGACAACGTATTCGATGTTCTCAATCTTTCTATTGAGAATCGGTGCCATTCCCTCTTACGAAAAGAATCCACCGAGGAAGGCAGGTTCCTCAGATCGGCGATAAAAGTCAGCATGAATCTTGAGCGGATCGGTGATGCAGCTTGTGATATCGCCAGTCGGGTGAACTTTGCCCATCGATACGAAATGGGTTTTGTGCCGTTTGATTTAGCGGAAATGCCTTCTATTGCACTGACTGCAATTCGCGAATCCCTTGATGGCTATCTGAATCAGGACATTCAACTTGTTGAGAAAGCATGCTTGCGGGAAACCGAACAGGATGTTCTGTTCAAAGTGAAACTAATCGAGTTAGAGCAGAAGTTACAAAGGTCGCCGGATCATACCACTTTCCTGCTTTACTGGTATTCGGTGATCAAATACCTGGAGAAGATCTGTGATTACACCCTGAATATAGGTGAGCAGGCCATTTTTCTTATTACCGGAAGAAGGTTGAAGTTTCCTCAGTATCAGATGCTGGACCGAATCATGGCCGGGCATGAGGGAGTCGAATTTACTTTCCATCCGTATTATGATGGGATCAGCGGGGCCGTTGTGGCGCGTATGGAAAACCATGAAAGTACCCTGTTGTACAAGGCTGGTAGCCGCAAGAAGGTCGCCGCCGAAGTGGACAAACTGAAACAATGGGAAACCGTATTTCCATCGATAACGCCAAAAGTTGTTGCTGATGATGGTAAAGGGGATGGAACCGCCATTCTTCGTGAGTTTGTGGAGGGACAGTTGCTTTCGGAACTTTATCTCGATAGTGAAGAACTGGAAGTGAAGAGCACAATAACCCAATCTCTGGTTAATATCCTGATCGAATTGTGGGAAAAGACGCGGAAATCGGAACCTCCGTTGATCGATTACGTAGAACAAACTCGTGCCCGCCTGGGAGAAGTATATGCTATGCATCCATTTCTGGAGTTCATCGCCCATCAGGAGCGGTTGAAAAGCCTGATGAAATGGGCAGAGGAAGCTCAAGCTTTGATAGCTCCCGAATTCACCGTATGGGTACATGGCGATTTCAATACGAACAACATCGTGCATCATGATGGTACGATAAAATTCATTGATGTTCATCGGTCCTGTTATGGAGACTATATTAACGACGTCGGTGTATTCCTCGTGTCAACATTGCGAAATCCGAATATCCGGGGAAAGACGAGCAATCATATGGCTGCTATCAGAGAAAAGGTGATCAATGCGGTAACAACCTTTGCTGAAGAAAACGGTGATGAGTACTACCAGAAACGTCTATCTTTATGCCTGGCGCGGAACTATATTACTTCATGCCGGATAATTGTGGATGAGGAACATGCAAGATGGCTTTTCCAACAGGGAATCGATTTGCTTAAGTCGGAGTTTGCGGAATGAACATTTGGGTGGCCGGGCTCGCTGGAGCGCCATCCAGCGAACAGATGGCTACCGAACTGCGGCATATTGGGATTGACAGTTGGGTTTTCCCACTATCTGAATGTACACTAAATCTCAATACCGGCATTGTTTCATGGAAGGGATTGGACCTATCCGATCTGGATGGTGTGACGGTCCGAAAGCTCGGAGACCCGATCGATCCATTAACTCCCTCTCGCATAAACCTCCTCTATCAGCTTTCCTGTAGAGGTGTGAAAGTGTTCAGTTCGCCGCGCTCGATCGAGTTAGCCAACGACCGCTATCAAATGAGCCTGAATCTCGTTCAGGCTGGTATTCCTATACCCGATACCCTGGTGACAGAGTCTATTGAAGAAGTAGTCCGTGCAGTGAGATCATGGCGCAAAGCCGTACTCAAACCGCAGTTCACTTCCAAAGGCAGAGGGATGTTGCTGCTGGACGCCGATACACTATTCAAATCTGAGCTTGATCGGTGGCAACCGGAGAATCGGTGCCCTTTCTATTTGCAGCGGTATATTGCTACTGAATGGGATATTGGTATAGCGCTTCTGGGGAACGAAGTTATCGGAGCCTTTCGAAGGGTTGCCGGTTCAGACTGGCAAACCACGATTCGCTCTGGTGGTCATTACGAACCCTTTACACCGGATAGTAAGGCAACGCAAATCGCCCGAACCGCCGCCGAAGCATTTGGACTTGACTATACCGTCGTCGATCTTGTCCCGTACGAGAACGATTACCTTGCTTATGAAGTAAGTGCCTTTGGAGGGTTTGCAGGGTTGAACTCATGCGGTATCAATGTCGCTTCCCTCTATGCACATTACATCGTCGAACGAATCGAAGGAACGAACCGGCGGATTCCATAAATCGAGCAATAAATGCCCCTTACCGGCAGGATTTCCCGAGACAAGGCTGTTGGTTAGTTTATCAGGCAAAACCATGAACGAAATCAAGGAATTACTACAAAGATATCAACCAGATACAGAAGTCTACCTTCAGTTTCTAAAAGTTCCGGTTCTCGTTCGTACAAACAGCGAGGATCTGGCAACCAGGCTGAGAGCGTATTACAGCCCATGGGTACGGAATGAAGTCGATGATGGTTCATACCTGTTATATGCCTTTGAAGGCAAGGCGAGCGTTGATGAAAAACGCCTTCAAGACGTGCCCCGCAGGCCGGGTAAGCTCACGAAAGAAGCAAGTTATCAAACGGAAGGCGGGAAGGTAATTCTAAAAAAACGGACAGGTGTGGTCATCTATCAAAGAAACACCGAGCGTTATATCGTCGGAAATCTGCTGGAACACCTGAATCAAGTGGTGAACCAGATAAATGATATTTTTGTTGAGCGTTACTTACAGGATGGGTATCTACTTATACATGGTTCAGCGGTTGTGAATGAAAACGGGCTGGGGGTTGTTTTTTCATGTGAGTCCGGACTGGGGAAAAGCACCATGGCAGTAACTCTCCTTGAGTACGGGCTTCGCTTTATGAGCAATGACAGGGTACTGGTAAAGGCCAGTGGTGATCATTTTGAACTGGTCGGCTTGCCCAAGAAACCAAGAATCAATCCGGGTACGATACTGTCTGTTCCGAGCCTGCATCATATCCTCTCTTCCGATGAACATGTTTTCTATTCTTCTTTGAGCAGGGACGAGCTCTGGCATATCGAGCATAAGTTCGATGTAGAAGTAAACGATCTTTTCGGCTCCGATACCTTTGTCCTGCAGGGAAAGCTTGATTCAGTGTTTCTGCTGAACTGGCATCGTAACGGTTCCGGGCTCTCAATGGCATCGATTCCATTAGAGCAGAGGTCTCAAATGCTGAGACCACATGTCCTGAATCTCGATATCCATCGCCGATACTCAAGGAATGTGACGGTGATGGAAACCGAATTTGATCGGCTATGTACAGGAGTTCCATTTCACAATGTAACGGGCGGTGTGGAAATAGCAGGGCTTGGGCAAATCATAACATCCCGCCTGGCCGGGAGCAATTCGACAACGTGATGGTCATGAACCCTCATATCTTTCGTAAATATGATATTCGTGGTATAGCAAACACCGACATTACCCCCCGGATGGCATACTGTATAGGGCTGGCTTTCGGCAGCTTCCTTCGGCGCAAGTATCAATGCCGGTCATGTACTATAGCTGTTGGTGAGGACAACCGGCCTTCATCTCCCGATCTCAGTGAAGCGGTGTGTCGGGGATTAACGGAAACGGGTTGCAATGTGTGGATAGCTGGGCTGACCCCATCGCCTTTGCTTTGTTTTGCCGTAGCCCATCGCGGCATAGATGGTGGAATAAATGTAACTGCAAGTCACAATCCGCCGGATCAAAACGGATTCAAACTGAGCGGCCGTGAAGCGTACCCGATTGCTGAAGATGACATCCATGAAATCCGTAAAATAATCGAAACCGGCAACTACATTTCAGGTCACGGGACGGTAGATGAGATCGGTATTTTTCAAGAGTACTTTTTGCAACTAAGTAAACTTTTATCGTTCAAATCCAGGGTCAAAGTAGTGGTCGATACCGGAAATGGTGTGGCGGGTCTGATTGTTCCAAGCGTGTTGCGCTTACTGGGGTGTGACGTTGTAGAGCTGTATTGTGAACTGGACAGCCGGTTCCCAAACCATCCTCCCAATCCCGAAAAAGCTGAAAACGTTCGCGATTTGCAACAGAAAGTGATAGATACCGGAGCGGATATCGGGTTGGCGTTTGATGGAGATGGAGACAGATTGGGTGTGGTCAATGAGAAAGGCGAGCGGTACGATGCTGATAAAGTGCTGATACTCCTGTCAAGGGACTTGCTCGGACGCTATCCAGCGGCCAGAATTATGATGGATGTCAAGTCATCACAGAGTGTTATCGACGATATTGCGGACAAAGGGGGTGTGCCGATTCTGTGGAAGACCGGTCATTCACTGATAAAGCGGCAGCTTCACCAGGATAGAGATATTCTTCTTGCCGGTGAGTATAGCGGCCATATGTTTCCCGTCGAGAACTATTACCTGATTGATGATGCCCTGCTGGCTGCCTGCCGGCTGATCCAATATATGTGTCAACAGGGAAAGACGTTATCGGGTTTGCTGGGCAGCCTTCCTGATCGTCATTCGACAGGTCTTATTGAGGTAGGTTGTGCTGACGAATCGAAAAGCGAGGTGGTTGCAGCTATTACGAAATCCCTTGAAAGCCGTTATAAGGTAAATACCATAGATGGTGCACGTGTAGCTTTGGATGGTGGTTGGGCATTAGTCAGGGCTTCCAATACAGGCCCCAATCTTACACTCCGTTTTGAGGCCGATACAGAGCGGCAGTTGGAGCAAATACAATCAATTATCTATGAAGAATTAGGCCGGTACCCTGCGGTTGATCTCTGAAAACAGTGGTCGTTCATCCATAGGCCGATTACGAATCGAATTCTTTTCCTTTGAGCACATTGAGGGCGGTTTCTTGCAGGATGCCATTGCTCGCTATAATGCCTCGGTTTTTCTGCATGATCCAACTTGAACTAAATTCCAAAGGACAGCCATCCATATCTGAAGTGAATCCGCCAGCCTCTTCTACGATAAGGGCCCCCGCTGCATGATCCCAGATTTTCTCTTTGTGCCCCGGTATGTTCGAACCGGGAAACCTTACGTATAGAACAGCGTCTCCGCGTGCCACCAGAACATATTTCCCCTGGCCGTCTATTCGGATTGGAGGCTGCAGGATTCCCGCCTTTTGGGCAACAATACCTTGCAACTCCGGATTCCCATGTCCTGCTTCGACGTTTTCCACAAAGCGCCATGTTGATGGATCCGGATTGCGGGATACTCGGATAGGATGGCAATTGCTGCTTCCCAGCGCCGATTCGAACGCTCCCTGTCCACGAACTGCGAACACTATTATACCGGTGTCTTCCCCTGAGCTTTGTGTCGCTGGTAAGGCGGGGCAGCCTAAAATCGAGAATTGCACCTGATCGTTATCGATCAGGGCTAAGGCAATAGCGTATTGCTGCCGACGCAGGAAACCTTTCGTTCCGTCGATCGGATCAAGAGCCCAGAATCTTCGGCTGACAGTGTGACATGCGGTATCTAATAGCTGGCAAGCAGTATCATCGTTGATTTCTGGAAGAAACTGCCGTACGTATCGCACGACACCATTCAAAGTCTCGATGTTCCCGGTTTTGGTGAGTTCTACGGAATTTTCCTCAGCGATGATCAAATCTTGAGGAAATACTTCTGACAGACGATGGGTGATGATTATCTGGCAGGCGAGGTCGGCCACCGTGACGGGGCTTCCGTCCTCTTTTTCAATATACTCAACTGGATCCTGGTCCGCTTGCACTTTAAGGCAAATCTGCGCCGCCTGGGTGACTGCTTCTATCGCTACACGTTTTTCTTTTTCATAATCCATTTGAAGTGTCTTTACAAACTGTGTCCGGACGATTGTTGTGGTTACAGGTAGTAAAATTCCCCTATTTTGCATCCAGCGGGACGGATTTATGAAGCCACTCTTTTGACTTAGCTACACGACCACACTTGATGCAAACAAAAAGTGGCGGATTAACGATATCTTTCAGGGTATCCAGATTCTTTTCGATTTCGTCTTTTCCCCATTTGCAAAGCTTCTCTTTCTTATTCTTTTCAGACATGTTATAGATCCTCACATATTTAACAGATGCTGGCTTTCCATCTTTGCGGAGTCCACACGTACAGGGATGAATATCACTACATATACTATCTAAACTCAAAAGGAATTGAAAATCAAGGACAAAGTGCCTGGCGAGCGGGTTGGGCACCCCGCTCGCCAGGTATGTCAAAGAGGGAG
>CAZDMY010000134.1:0-6955 GCA_964506405.1 uncultured Dehalococcoidia bacterium
GCACTGGCTGTGGCCACATAGGGAATACCGTGTGCGACCGCGATGGCAGGCATATTCTTTTTCTGCGTTTTCTGGCCGATACTGACCTTCCCCGCTGGTGCTGTGGTAGTAGATGCGCCATAAGGAGTAGCACTCGATCGCTGAATTCCGGTATTCATATATGCTTCATTATCAAAACAGAAATAGACGAAATCGTGCCCTCGCTCAAGTGCTCCCGAAAGCGCCTGGATGCCGATATCCGCCGTCGCACCGTCTCCACCGATAGCAATCACATCGATATGCTTCTGCTTCAATAACCCTTTTCGCATCATGACCTTATAGCCCGATTCCATACCGGAAGCCACGGCGGCCGTGTTTTCAAAAAGCGTATGAAACCAGGGCACCTGCCATGAAGTGTCCGGTAAAGGTGAGGATACAATTTCTATGCACCCGGTGGCGTTGGCCACTGCAACATCCCTGCCGAGAGCCTTCATTACCAGCCGAACCGCCAGCATCTCCCCGCAGCCGATACAACCGCGATGCCCGGAAGCAAAGGGTTCATCGGTGCTAAATTCCCGCTTACCTATTTTCACAACGCTTTCAGTCATTCTCGTACTCCTATCATCTCGAACTCGACATCGCTGCCTTTTTCAGCAATCTCCATCCCTCGATTCACCATATATTCGAAATGGTCGGGTGTTACATCGCGCCCTCCCAATCCACCAACCAGACCTACAACTTTCGGCCGTTTCTCCTGATCGTAAAGTGCGGACCTGACCTCAGATGCAACCGGTCCGCCCGGACCACCGAAAGAAATGCAGCGATCCAGGACCACCAGCACCTTTGTATCTCTCACGGTCTGGCGAAATTCCTTGAACGGAAACGGCCGCCACAGCCGAAGTTTGAGAAGGCCAACCTTTCTGCCTTCATCCCGCATCTTATCAACCGCCAGGCTGGCGGTTTCACTCAGGCTTCCCATCGTTAAAAGAAGAGTGTCTGCGTCATCCGCCCGGTAAGTCTCTACCGGATTGTACTTCGTGCCGAAGACTCTCTCAAATTCTTCCCACGCTTTACTGATTGATTTCATAGTACCTTCAAACGCCACTTCCTGAGCTTTCTTTGCTTCGGTGTAAATGAAGGGTGGGCCGAAAGCGCCCATTGTCACGGGTTTGTCGGGATGCAGAGCGAACGGGTGCTTGTACGGAGGCAGGTATTTGTCTACATCCGCTTTCTCCAGTGGGGTGACTGGTTCGGTAACGTGTGAAAGGTTGAATCCGTCAATGTGCACCATTACGGGAAAGAGCACATTGGGATCTTCCCCCACCCTGAACGCCCATATCACCAGTTCGTGAGCTTCCTGAGCATTCTCAGCGAAAACCTGGATCCAGCCGACATCTCGCGTCGCCATTGCATCGGAGTGATCCCCCCAAACACTCAACGGCGAGGAGAGCGCCCGATCGGCCACAGCCATTACAATTGGCAATCGGCAACTTGACGCGACATACAGGACTTCGTGCATTAGTTCAAGACCCTGCCCGGCGGTAGCTGTGAATGTCCTGGCACCGACGGCTGAAGAACCAAGGCATGCACTCATGGCCGAATGTTCGGATTCAACTGGAATATATTCGGCATCCAATTCACCATTGGCCACCATTTCAGCCAGGCTTTCTACAATATGGGTTTGAGGCGTTATCGGATACGCTGCAACCACATCTGTATCAGCGAGCTTTACTGCTTCCGAGATCGCCAGCGAACCTTCCATCCCGATTCTTTTTCCCATTATTCCTGCTCCTCAACCATTGTAATTACATCCTTCGGGCATTCCTGGGCACAGATACCACATCCCTTGCAGTAGAATAGATTGGTTTCGAACAATCCGTCTTCGATTGGATAAATAGCTGCTTCCGGACAGAATATCCAGCACATACCACACTTATTACACTTCTCCTGATCCCTGACGGGCCTCTCTGACCGCCAGTCACCGGTGCAATATGATCCGGCACTCCCGGGCGTCGTAACAATGTTCCCGATTTCCAGTTCTTTCCAGGTTAAATCCGCCATGCTATTTGCCCTCCACGACGATTTCTTCGTATGCCCGCTTCATCGCATTAATGTTCTTTTCAGCGACTTTCCCAAATCGGTGTTCCAGTTTCGGTATCATATCATCCAGTTCCACAAGACCAATAACCTTCAACAACGCGCCGATCATTGTGGTATTGGTGATGGGCAGACCAATGGATTCCTTAGCTATGGTCATGGCATCCACGGTCGCAACCTGAAATCCGTCACCATATTTTGACTTAATCTCATCCAGCGGTTTTCGGGTATTGACGATCAACGATCCGCCCTGCTTCAATCCCGAAGTCACATTCACTACCCTGAGCAAATCCGGATTGAGAACCACCACTACATCGGGTGATGTGATCTCCGAGCGGACCCGGATGGGTTCATCGCCAACCCGCAAGAATGCCTGGACCGGCGCCCCTCTCCTTTCCGGCCCGAAACTGGGAAACGACTGGGCATGTTTTCCTTTGTCGATGGCGGCGAGTGCGATGAGTTCCGCAGAAGTAACGGCTCCCTGCCCTCCCCGGCCATGCCAACGAACTTCAGTAATGGCCAATTGAACCTCCTTTAAATAGACGGCTTATGAAAATAAAACTTAATTGAGTGCACTTCCTAAAAATACCACGGATTGACTCCTGTGTTTAGTAACCCGCAAGCAGATACTAATGTCGCAATTGGTGTTGCCATTAAAGGGTCTTTAGTAAACACAAGATTCTTCCCAGTTACATACGATGGGGTTTAATCAACCCCGCCGGTTGGCTGAGCATGAGGAGTAATAGAGGTAATCGCGGTAAAACGTTTACCTGTAATTCTACATTATGCGCCAATTTATTTCGTAACAGCTTCGTCCTTTCACTGGTACCCCCGGAGGGACTCGAACCCTCGCACCCGGCTCCGGAGGCCGGTGCTCTATCCTCTGAGCTACAGGGGCAATTGCGCTTTAATGATACTACTTTTCAGAACACGCTTCAAGGAATATATGGCAGTTCAGCTTGACAAATCTTATACAGTTGTTAGAATTATATTCTGGGTATCGTACAGAGGGAGGAGACCAATTTACGCGATAGTTGCGACCGGCGGAAAACAAATGACTGTCACCCCCGGGCAGACAGTCGAAGTGGAAAAGATCACGGGAGAATCCGGCAGTACAATTGAACTGGAGAAAGTTCTATTTGTTGCTGATGGTGATAACTATACGGTTGGAAAACCAACTATAGAAGGAGCCAAAGTCGAGGCTACTATTCTTGAACACGGTAAGCAGAAAAAAATCCTGGTTTTCAAATACAAGAACAAAACACGCTACCGTCGGAAAATCGGGCACCGACAGGAATTCACCCGGCTATTGATCGACAGAATCACAGTTAATTGAAACGAAGGTAAGTAAGATGGCACATAAGAAATCTGGTGGAAGCAGCCGGCTGGGGCGAGACAGCCAGTCAAAGCGGCTGGGGGTGAAACGCTTTGATGGACAGGTTGTAAAAGCGGGCAATATTATTATCAGGCAAAGGGGAACCAAGGTTCACCCGGGTGAAAATGTGGGGATAGGAAAGGATCATACCATTTTTGCACTTATCCCGGGAACGGTGAAATTCGCACGGGCGAACAAGTACCAGCGTAAGGTAAGCGTTCTTCCCCTGGCGGAAGGGAATTAAGATAAATGAAAGAGAAAATCCATCCCCAATACTACGATAATTGCCAGGTTACGTGCTCATGCGGTAACGTATTTACGGTAGGCACCACCCAGCCTACCTTAAAAGTAGAGGTGTGCAGCAAATGCCATCCTTTTTTCTCCGGTGAACAGCGGATTGTCGACACGGCAGGGCAGGTTGAACGGTTCAAACGTCGTTATAAAATCAAGGACTAGAACGGTTCTCCCTCTTGACATTCGTTCGTTGCACCCCTTCTTGCACGTGGGATAACTTATGACCGAAAGCTACGATGTTGTTATCGTCGGCGGCGGTCCGGCAGGCATCTTCACCGCCCTTGAATTATCCCAATCCTCCCAAATGAAGGTCCTTTTGCTGGAAAAGGGACAGGATCTCAACCGTAGACACTGTCCCGGTTCATCAGGGTACAGCAGTTGTATGACATGCAGCACCTGTGCCATGGTGAGCGGATGGGGAGGTGCCGGAGCCTACAGTGACGGAAAGCTGACACTCTCACCCGAAATTGGCGGGCAACTCCAGAAATACATCGGCCATAACAGCCTGTCTGAACTTATTGACTATGTGGATCAACGCTATGTGGATTTCGGTGCAACAAACCAATTGTATGGAATCGGGCCAGGTATAGACGGCATCCGTCAGAAAGCAGAAAAATGCGGCATGCGCCTTATTTCAATGCCGATTCGTCACCTGGGCACGGAGCGATGCTATCATATCCTTCACGATATGCACGACTATCTGTCCGATCGCGTCGACATAAGCACTGATACGGTGGTATCCTCCGTTCAAACCGAGGGAGGAAAGGCCACCGGCATCATTCTGGATGACGGCAGGTTCATTCAGGCTTCATATGTCGTTGTTGCGCCGGGAAGAGAGGGTTCCGATTGGTTGTTTCGCGAGGCCAATACACTGGGTCTCACCATGCACAGCAATCCAGTCGACCTCGGACTAAGGGTCGAGGTTTCCCAGGACGTCCTGAGTGACCTGACGGAGATATTGTATGAACCTAAACTCGAATACTGGTCGACGGTTTTCCATGATAGAATCCGTACGTTTTGTGTTTGTCCGGCCGGGGAGGTCACCATGGAATCCACCGGTGGGGAAGATCCAATTGTAACGGTCAACGGACACAGCTACGCCGATCGCAAGACGGACCAAACTAATTTCGCCCTCCTGGGCAGCGCTAAGTTCGGTGATCCGTTCAGGGATCCCATCACCTACGGGCGTTCGATCGCCAAGCTGGCCAATTTACTGGCAGATGGCGTGCTCATGCAGCGCTACGAAGACCTGCAAAACGGACACTGTTCACAAGTCTCCCAGATAGATAAATGGAGAATACGCCCCACGCTTTCAGCGGCAACTCCGGGCGATATCAATGCAGTTCTTCCTTATCGATTCCTTCAGGGCATCAAAGAAATGCTACTGGCGATGGATCAACTGGCCCCCGGGATTGCTTCACCCGATACACTCTTGTATGGTATCGAGGTAAAGTTCTATTCCTCAAGAATTCATCTCTCAAGCTGTCTTGAAACCGAGATTGGCAACCTCTTCGCAATCGGCGATGGTGCCGGCATAACCCGAGGACTGGTTCAGGCGTCCGCATCGGGTGTGGTTGCAGCACGTGAGATCCTTCGGCGTAAAGATACTTCATAAGCACTTTGCCAAGCACGCTGTATTTCAACTGTTAATCCATAGTAGTGGTTAGTTGATAGTACCGGTATTGACGGTTATAATGTAATCGGTCAAACGCACTTACATTTGTCAAGCACTTTTGGCCGGGCAATGAAGTCTGCCGAAACCGCCCATTTACTGATCCGGGCTAATGACTTCTACTCATCAAGATAGGGTAGAAGTCTTTTTTATGTAAAATCGCATCCCTGTCCAGAAATAAAAGTTGACAGGGCATCATTTTTTCCAGGGAGTGCAATTCTGGCTGCCAGCATAGCGCTGATCATTGTTCTGGGATTGACGGCGGATTTACTGTTCCGCAAATTCAAACTGCCCGGCCTGGTGGGTATGTTGATCGTCGGTGTCGTGATCGGTCCCCATGTCCTCGATCTGATGCACGACGAAATGATGAATGTTTCTGCTGATTTCCGCATGATCGCACTGATAGTTATTTTGTTGCGCGCCGGTTTCGAACTGCATCGGGACACTCTCAACCGCGTTGGCAGATCTGCCCTTACCATGAGTTGCATTCCTGCTGTTTTCGAGATTGCAGCCGTAGTACTGGTTGCGCCACTCTTCCTCGACATCAGTTATACCGAAGCGGCAATACTCGGTTCCATACTGGCCGCCGTTTCTCCAGCCGTAGTAGTTCCCCTGATGATTAACTATATGGATCGAGGACGTGGCAGTAAGAAAGGAATCCCTACGTTGATACTTGGTGCATCAGCGGTCGACGACGTATTCGTGATCGTCATTTTTTCAATATTCCTCGATATGTACGGCCCCGGTGACGTAAACATCTGGGCCAAACTGGCAGATATCCCTGTTTCCATTGGGTTGGGCGCTGCGATTGGGCTCCTGGCGGGGTATATCCTGTATCGGCTTTTTTCACGATTCGACTGGCGCCCGCCAAAACGAACCCTGATCGTATTGGGCGTATCCATCGGGCTTGTCTGGATGGAAGAATCCATTGAAGAATGGGTACCTGTCGCCAGTTTGCTCGGCGTGATGGCGATCGGCTTTATCATCCTGGAAAAATCTGAACCTATCGCACATATTATCTCACAGAAGCTTAAGAAGTTATGGATTGCAGCCGAGTTGCTTCTGTTTGTTCTTGTCGGGGCACAAGTAGATATCGAAGTAGCCTGGGACGCCGGACTGGCCGGTACCGCGATCATCTTTACTGGTTTAATGGCTCGCAGTATCGGCACTTATGTTTCGCTTTTTGGAACCAACCTGAACAGGAACGAAAAGTTGTTCTCCATCGTGGCATATATTCCGAAAGCAACCGTACAGGCCGCCATTGGCGCTGTCCCTCTGGCCGCAGGCGTTGCCGCCGGCGAGGAGATCCTGGCAATTGCGGTACTATCAATTCTTATTACGGCACCACTCGGCGCAATTGGTATCATGGTTATAGGCGAACGTGTACTCGATTACGGCGACGATGGACACTCCCCATACCGTTTCCGGCAGTTGCGCGAATCTCTGGGCTTGCCGC
This sequence comes from uncultured Dehalococcoidia bacterium, assembly GCA_964506405.1. Classification (GTDB taxonomy): domain Bacteria; phylum Chloroflexota; class Dehalococcoidia; order SZUA-161; family SpSt-899; genus JBGLNL01. The sequence continues at coordinate 6,874 of CAZDMY010000134.1, forward strand.
ACGTGGGAGAGCGTGTTCGAAATAAGCAAACCGATACCATTTGGAAGGTGATTGAGGAAAAAGAAATCTGGATCGATCAACC
>CAZDMY010000135.1:0-2060 GCA_964506405.1 uncultured Dehalococcoidia bacterium
TTAAGGGACTGCGATATGCTGGTCATTTCCTGCACACGGTTGTCGATCCGCCGGCTGGTGCGCATCAATTGAATATAGTCGATGATCAGAAGGTCTAGCCCCTGTCTTTCCTGAAGTCGACGCGCTCTCGATTTGATTCCGGTATCGGTGAGGGATCCGGCATCATCGAGGTAAATCGATGCTTCCGAAAGCACCTGAAAGGCGGGCATGAGCCGGTTGAACTGTTCCGGAGCAAGCGTTCCTTTACCGATCGAGCGGCTGTTGACCCCCGATTCAGAAGCCAGAAATCGCTTGGCCAGTTCTTCCTTTGACATTTCCAGACTGAACAGGCCTACCCTGGCTCCCTGGTCGACAGCCGCATTTCGTGCGATGTTGATGGCCAGGCTGGTTTTTCCCATACCAGGCCTTGCCGCCAGGATGACCAGATTGGAACGGTACATGCCATCCAGGAGCTTGTCCAGTTGATAGAAGCCTGTGTCCACGCAGGCGAGCACCGGCTCCGCCTCTGAGGTTTCTTCAAAGCTTACCTTGTCCCAGTAATTGTGAAGCAGTTCGCCCAGCGGGACAAATCCGCCGACACTTTTCCCGTTGCGAAGGGAAAATATCACATTTTCGGCTCGCTCAAGGGCCATGTCGGTATCGGGTGGGGCTTCGTAACCGATTTCGGCGATCTTATCTGCGGCGTTGATGATATCCCGCATGACCGAGAGGCGGCGGACAATACCGGCGTAGTACTCGATGTGGACGGAAGTGGGAACGCTCAGAATCAGGTTGCTCAAGAAATCCGATCCCCCGCAAGCTTCCAGGCGGTTGGCTCTTGCCAGTTCGTTGGCGACCGTAATCTGGTTGATGGCCTCATCCCGGTCGTGGAGCAGAAAAGAGGCCTCGTAGACCCACTGGTTTTTATCCCGGTAAAAATCAACAGGCCTGAGCACATCAGCCACTTTGCGAATGGCCTCACTGTCGATCAGCAATGAGCCCAGTACCGCCTCTTCGGCATCGAGGTCGCAGGGTGGCATTCGGTCATCGTTCACGGACGATATCCCTCAACGTTGCCGGTTTCTACTTCTCTTCAGGATCGGGTTCCTCTGAAACTGGTTCTTCTTCTGCGACTTCCTCTTCTGCTGATTCTTCCGGCTCGCTTTCAGCAACCGTTTCAGGTTCCTCTTCTTCGGTTGCTTGCTCCGATGCATCAGCGGCTTCGGTGGTTTGCGATTGGGATTCTTCCTCGGTCTTTTCCGATTCCGCTGGCTCGATAATGACCTTGATTGTAGCGATTGTTTCGGGAGTCAGTTCGATTTCTACTTCGTGTTCGCCAAGCTGGCGGAGAGGGGATTCCAGCCTGACCATGGATTTGCTGATCTCGTGTCCGAGCTGTTTCAGTTCCTGCTGGATGGCCACGCTGGATACAGAACCATAGATATTCCCTTTGTTCGTAACCCGTTTTGCAAACGTAAGTACGATTCCCTGTAAGCTTCCGGCCATCCCCTGCGCTTCGGCCTTATGTGCTTCACGTTGCAGGGCAGCCGCTCGTTTGCGGGCTTCGATGCGCCGGAGCTCATCCGGTGTGGCCGGTACCGCAAATCCCTTGGGAAGGAGGTAGTTCCGGGCGTGGCCCTTTTTTACCTCTTTTACATCGCCGACTGCAGCGACGTTTGGTAGATCCTGGACGAATACTACTTTCATTCTTTTGCCACCTTTGTTGATTCTTTATCGGATTTGGCCCCGACACCAGACAAGCCTGAAAAACCGTGCTTCCGGGGAAACACTCTATTTTACCATTGCCCATGTGGAAAAAGGCAACCCCCGGTTTTTTACATAGGCCAATCGGGCCAGTCGTTTTTCACACTGAGTTTCCATACCGGATCCCTGTGTTCCAGCCAGGCCACCGGTCCCTCGATGGCATCGGGCTTACCCATCAAGTGGTGATGGAGCTCTGTCTCTCTTCTGCCGATTTCCTGCCAGGTCAAACCGGGACTTTCCCACAGCAGCCGCTTGGTAACAGCGACGGAAGGCGGCGCAGTGTAGAACCTACAGCAGGCTGCAGACACGATGGCTAC